>JAAZOZ010000205.1 GCA_012797505.1 Smithella sp.
GGACTGCCGTGCCGGGCGATTTTCGGCGCAGAGGAAACAGGGCCGCTTCCGGATCGATTCCGCATCGACCGCCGCGCCGCTGCTGATAGCGCGGGCGGGGTTATACTGCAGGGTGACGCTGTAGTCGCCGCAGGAAAGTTTTCGGGTTTGCGCCGACGCCAGGCCGCGGCAGGCCGTAGCATAGGCGGGCCAGCTTTTCTTTTGCGACTCAACAAGCGCGCGGCAGAGCGCAGGCAGGGTTTTGCTTCTCTCTCCGGGAAATTCAGCGAAATGGCGATTCGAAGTAAGCAAAGCAGAGGAAACCCTCTGCCGGTCGGATATTTGAGGGGATGCCGCCAATGCTTTCTTTGTCATTCCGGGCAAGCGAAGCGCGACCGGGAATCCAGCATTGAAAGATTCCGGATTCGCGCGCTCGTGCCCTCGCGCCACCTTCAGGCGGTCAGGGCATTCGCGAAAATGACGAAACTCTTTTTGATTTTTATCCTCTATCTTCCGGGCGGCAATTTGATTCGCGTTCGCAGGGGATGGTTGCTTGTCAGGAACGGTCTTGCCGCTCCCAGACGTAGTTTGAAACCGTTCCCTACGGTTTTGTTGTTGCCGGGCTTTTATTTCCAGCGTTCGCAGCCGGTCCTTGTAAAAATCATTTCGGTTTTGTTTGTCCACGGAAAGCTCCGCGTCGGTGTTGTCCTTCCAGCGGCGGCAAAGATAAATGCTTTGATACACCCGGCCGATGCGGTATTCGCGGGAGAGTTTCAGCGCCACGGCATAGTCCTCGCCGTAGCTCACATTGGGAAAGCCGATCCGGCGCAAAACAGCGGTGTCAAAAGCCCGCGGCGCGCCGATGCCGCCCACGCGCAGAAGATTGTTGTGGCCGTTTCGCACGGTCCATTCCCGGTGATCGATGAGCCCCGGCGGAATCTTTTTCCCGCGCTCGTTCACCAGCGTATAGGAGCCCACGGCCATTGCGCAAGGCCCCCGGCGCAGGGCGTCAACCATGGTTTGGAGTGTGCCGGGCGATTCGTAAAGATCGTCGGAATCGAGTTGAACGGCGTAGCGGCCGCAGTGAGGAGAAAAAATCGCCTCGTTCCAGCATCCGCCGATGCCCAGATCGCGGCGGAACGGCACAAGATGATGAACATGGGGATAACGCGCGGCAAAGTCTTTCAAAAGCTCCGTCGTGCCGTCCGTGGAGAAGTTGTCCACCGCCAGAATATTGAAGGGAAAGTCCGTTTTTTGCGCCAGCGCGCTTTTGATCGCGTCGGCAATGGTTTTCCGGCGATTGCGTACGGGGATGACGATGCTGGCCTTCCAGAGAATCTCTTCCGGCTGCCGGTTCGCGGCGGGTCTTGAAGGCAGCCGGGCGCCCAAGCGCCGCAAATGGCTGGTGGCGATTTTTTCCAGCTTTTTTTGCCGGAGGAGGTTTTCCCCGGCAACGTAGGAAAAATGCGCTTCGGATTTTCCGCCGGGTTTTTTTGACGGCACCCTTTCTTTTGCGGATACCGTGTATAAGGATTCGGGCACGCGGATCAGATCATGCTCCAGCGAAATTCTCAGGCGCAAATCGTAAAAAGCCATGTCCGGATCGCCCGGCAGAGCGCCGTATTGTTCAATTGCGGACAAGGCAGCTCTGACCGATAAAATGAAAAAGGGACCGAAATGAAAATCGTCGCGCAGGGAGCCGGGCTGGTAGTCGTTGACCGGGTGTCCGGCAAAGCGGCCGTTGATTTTTTCGACGTAGTCCGAATAGACCAGTCCTGCCCCCGTGTCGCGGGCGACGGCCAGCAGTCTCCTGAGCTCCGGGGGACCGCAAAGCACATCTTTTTGCGCGTCCATCGCCAGCAGATAATCCGCCGGCAGGTTTTTGAAGAACATGGACGGCCGCTTCACCGGCCGGAAAGGCCCGCTGCCGGAAGGCCGGCGCAGCGCCGCCTGTATTTCATCCGGGGCGCTCCAGAGCAAAAGCCGTCCCCATTGATACACTGAAGTTTTCATGATTTTCCGGGCGCCGTCAGAAGTCGGACATCATCAGATTAAAGGTATTTTCCGCCGTGTCCTTCGCCAGCTTGGCCAGGGCCTGCTGTCGGGCCGGTTTCGGATTGACGTTGTCCTGCAGCTTGTAATCCGATGTTCCGACAACGTTCTGCGAAGACCAGATGGTTTTGCCGCTGTCCTTTTCGCGCAAGCTGGCCTCCAGGATGATAGACATTCTTTCTTCCGCGGCCAGAATGTTGTTGCGGTAGGAGAGAACTCCCGTGGTGATGCTGAGGATATTGACGTTGATGATGGCGTCCGCCTGCTCGAGAGTGGGCGCGCTTTTGAAGCGATTGCTCTGGATGATCTGGTCGATGAAGGCGTTGCGCAAAATATTTTCCGCTTCCGCTTCCGCGGTTTTGTTGACAAAAGGCGCGACGTAAATATTGACGATCCGTTTGTCGATATATTCGCCCTGCGGCGCGAAGCCGTAGCCGCAACTGAGCAGCAAAACGCAGGACAGGCTCAAAAGCGACAGTTTGACAGCGGACAATCCTCTTGGTTTTTTCATGGATCCGTTTCCTTTAGGGAGCGACGACAATGTTGACCAGCTTTTTGGGAACGTAAATCACTTTCAGAATTTTATTTTTCCCGATGAACGCGGCGATTTTTTCATCCGCCTGCGCGTCGGCTTTGATCTTTTCCGCGTCGCAATCGACCGGCACGGTCATCCGGCTGCGCAGCTTCCCGTTGATCTGGATGACGATCGTCATTTCTTCCTCGCTGGCGACGGCGGGATCGAAGTCGGGCCAGGGCATGTCGGCCGCGGGCTTGTCCTTGCCCAGCCTCTCCCAGAGCTCTTCCGTGATGTGCGGAACGATCGGCGTCAGCAGCAGAATCGCCGTTTCCAGGGCTTCGCGGACGACGGACAGGGCCGTCCGGTTGTCTTTGGTCGGATGCTTGACGCTGTATAAGACATTGACCAGTTCCATGACCGCGCTGATGGCCGTGTTGAAGTGGAAGCGGTCTTCGATATCCTGCGAGACCTTGCGGATCGTCTGATGCGTTTTTCGCCGGAGCGCCTTGACGTCGTCCGTCAGTTCCAGCGGACCGGCGGCCGGCGCGGCCCCCCGGATGTCTTCGACATATTCGTCAAAGATCCGCCACAGGCGGCCGAGAAAGCGGAAGGATCCTTCCACGCCCTGTTCGCTCCATTCCAGATCTTTTTCCGGCGGCGAGGCGAACAGGCAGAAGATGCGCGCGGTATCGGCGCCGTAGGTTTTCACCAGAAAATCCGGGTCGATGACGTTCTTGAGCGATTTGGACATTTTTTCCGTCTTGCCGATGATGACGTCTTTGCCGCAGAACTGACACTTGCCGCTTTGGGCCTGTTCGGGGAAGAGGTAGCCGTGTTCGGGGCACTTCATCGTTTCCTTGCAGACCATGCCCTGCGTCAGGAGATTGGTGAAGGGCTCATCGACGCCGATCACGCCGAAGTCGCGCAGCACCTTGGTGTAGAACCGCGCGTAGAGCAGATGCAGAATGGCGTGCTCGATGCCGCCGATGTACTGATCCACCGGCATCCAGTAGTCGAGCGCCTTGCGGTCGAGTCCCGGTTTGGTGTTGTATCCGGGGCAGCAGAAGCGGTCGAAGTACCAGGATGATTCGACGAACGTGTCCATCGTATCGGTTTCGCGCGCGGCGGGGCCGCCGCATTGCGGGCAGGTGGTGTTCACGAAGTCCGGCAAAGCCGCAAGCGGCGAGCCGCCTTCGGGACTGAAAATGACGTTTTCGGGCAGAATGACCGGCAGATCTTTTTCCGGCACCGGCACGATGCCGCATTTTTTGCAGTCGATCATCGGAATGGGCGCGCCCCAGTAGCGCTGGCGGGAGATGCCCCAGTCGCGCAGGCGGTACTGGATGGTGCGCTTGCCCTTGCCTTCGGCTTCCAGATAATCGGCGATCGCTTCCAGCACTTTTGTGTTTTCCATGCCGTTGAATGGGCCGGAGTTGACCAGAATCCCTTCATCAACGTAGGCCTCGGTCATCGTCGCCGCATCGAGCGTCCGGTCTTTGGGAGAAATGACGACGACCAGCTCCAGATTGAATTTTTTGGCGAATTCGAAGTCGCGCTGGTCGTGCGTGGGCACGGCCATGACGCAGCCGGTGCCGTAGTCGGCCAAAACGAAGTTCGCGGCGTAAATCGGCATCTTGTAGCCGGTGAGCGGATTGAGGCAGTAGGAATCCAGAAAGAGGCCTTCCTTCTCGTAATACTCGGAGGTCCGCATGAGCTTGTCCTGCTTTTTGACTTTTTCCACAAACGCCCGCACGTTTTTTTCGCAGGGCTTCCCCTTGGCCAGTTCGGTGACCAGCGGATGCTCGGCCGCCACCAGCATGAAGGTTGCGCCGAAAAGCGTGTCCTGGCGCGTGGTGAAAACCTGAATGACGCCATTGCCTTCCGCCATTGGAAAATCGACCAGGCAGCCGTAGCTTTTGCCGATCCAGTTTTTCTGCATCGTCATGACGCGCTCAGGCCATCCGGGGAGACGGTCGCAGTATTCCAGAAGCTCCTCGGTGTAGGCCGTGATTTTGAAGAACCACTGATCGAGTGTTTTTTCCGTAACTTCCGTGCCGCAGCGCCAGCACAGGCCGCCTTCGACCTGTTCGTTGGCGAGCACCGTGTCACACCTGGCGCAGAAATTCACGCTGGAGCGCTTCTTGTAAGCCAGGCCTTTTTCGACCATCCAGATGAAAAAGAGCTGTTCCCATCGGTAGTATTGGGGTTCGCAGGTGGCCACTTCGCGGTCCCAGTCGTAGCTGAAGCCCATCCGTTTGAGCTGCTTTTTCATGTGGTCGATGTTTTCATGCGTCCACCTGGACGGATGAATCTTGTGCTCGATGGCGGCATTTTCCGCGGGCATGCCGAAGGCGTCCCAGCCGATCGGATGGAGAACGTTGAATCCTTTCATACGCTTGTAGCGGGCCACCACGTCGCCGATGGTGTAATTGCGCACGTGGCCGATATGGATTTTCCCCGACGGATAGGGAAACATTTCCAGCAGGTAGTATTTCTTTTTATTCGGATCTTCGACGACTTTGAAGGTTTTTTCTTCTTCCCATTTCTTTTGCCATTTTTCTTCGATGGCGATCGGATCGTACTTCATAACGGTGGTTTTCTCCCAAAAGAGTTCAATAATCGGGGATTTGCTTAACATATTGGATGGGGCAGCGCAACGGCTTTGTCGGGCGTCGAAGTCGGCTTTCTCCTGCGGGAAACTAAGGCTCCTGCTCTTCGGACCGTCTGACGGTGATGTAAAGGATCATGCCTGCCAGCATGACCGCGGCTGCTCCGAAGAAAAGAGTGGTGTAGCCGAAAGAATCGATCAGCCCTCCGGCGATGGCCGGACCCAGAAGCAGCGTCCCGTTCTGGCAGGCCTGATAAAGGCCGACGAATCCCGCTGTCTGGTCTTTCGGGATCATGCTGAGAAAGAAAGGGTAGGAGACGGCAAGCACCGTTCCATAGGCGGCGCCGGCGATGATCACCAGAAAAAGCAGCGATTCGTAGGTTTGGAGGAAGGGGATCACGCAAAAACAGACGATCAGCGCGGCGACTCCGCCGATCGTGGTTTGTTTCAATCCCAGCTTCGCGCCCAGCAAACCGCCGGGCAGGGCGAAGCCGACAAAAGAAGCATTGAGCACGAAGAATGCTTTAACCGCCTGCTCAACGGACAGGCTGAAAAGCGCCATGCAGGTAATGACGAAAAAAGCGCTCACCATCCACAAACTGATCCATTGCAGCGTCATGCCGGAAAGGAAACGCAGCAGATTTTTCCGGCCGGAAAGCTCCCGGAACAGGCGCAGGCGCGTTTTGCCTTGCGGCGGAACGGATTCCTTCACGGAAAGGCACATCACGGCGACGGCGGCCGGCACCGCAATCAGAACCCACACAAACGGGCGGGTAGGCGAGATTTCCCACCACCGCGCGGCAAACAGCAGGTAGCTCAGGATGCCGGTTCCCCCGATCAGAAACATGACGCCCGACGCGAAGCTTCGCTGCGCCGCGGGAATGATGTCGGGCAGCAGCGCGAAATAGGGGCCGATGGCGAAGAAGAATCCGGCATACGCCAGGAAGATGACGGGGATCGCGGCGGCCAGGGAGTGAATTTGCGTCAGCAGAAGAACCATGCTCCAGGCCAGAAGCCATCCGGCGACGATCAGGGGTCGACGCCGCCCCAGCGGCGTGCGGATCCGGTCGGACAGCGCGCCGGCCAGTACGGGAAAGAACAGGCCGGTGATGCCGGTGGTGGACAAAATGACGCCGGTTCCCGCGTTGGACCCCGTGAGTTCTTTCAGGTAGAGCGGCAGCGTTGCCCAGGTGAATCCCCAGAAGGTCTGGACCGCGAAAAGGCCCATGGCGAATCCCGCGAGTTTCAAAAGCCCGGCGGGCGAAGGTTCGGTGTGCTCCGGGATCATTCTTTTTCCTGCAAGATAGACGCCTCCGTGCTATCCGGACGGTCGGCCGATCAGGCTGAAAGTTTGTTTGCGCAGGTCCGGGCCAGTTCCTTTAAAACCGGCATCGTGCCCGTCTGGGACGCGGCGGCGGCCAGGTTCCGAATGCCGCCCGCGGTATGCCGGAGAAAGTCCGGCTTGTTTTTCTTGAGTCCCAGAAAACCATAGGCGCCCAGCGCCTGCATCAGCCGCTGGGCCGCGCCTTCCCAGAAATAGTCGGTGAACTTTTCAAAGCTGTAATCCGGCTCCATGATCCGGTAATAAAAAGCGACAAGTTCATTGCGTTCGGACGAAGAGAATGAGACGTAGGGGTCGCAGATCAGCGAGCCCAGGTCGTAAAAAAGATTGCCCGTTCGCATGCCCTGAAAGTCGAGAAATACCGGCCGGTCATTTCGAATCATGATATTCTGGGACTGAAAATCCCGGTGGATCAGGCATTCCGGGATTTTTTGCAGGCGGTCGATCAGCGCCTCCATCTCTTCCGCCCAGTCGCGCTCCTGCGGGCCGGAAAGCGAAAGACCGCAGACGGCCTCGACGAAGTTTTCCCTGAAGTAGGCGTGTTCCCAGGCGTAGAGCGACCGGTCATACCCCCGGCACAGCTTTAAAGAAGCCGGCACATCGGATAGCGGAGTCCGGTGAAGCCTGTGGATTCCGGAAAGAGCCGTCAGATAGTGGCGCCTCCGTTTTCGCCAGGGAGCGGCGCGCAGGGAATACAGATCCGCATCGCCCAGATCCTCGAGCAGCATGAACCGCTTTCGGAAGTCGAAGGCGATGATGCGGGGAACCGGCATGCCGATCTCGGTCATGAATCGGTTGATCTCCGCCCAGTAGGCGTTTTCCTCCACGTCGGTTCCGTATTCCATAAAGATGAAGGTGGAGCCTCCGGGCACGCGCACGCGGTAAAAGGTGCGGTCGGAGCCGCCCTTGAGGATCGGATCGTACTGAAACTCCACCGCGCCCAGATGATGATTTACAAATTGTCGAATATCCCGGTTCATAAGGTCTGATCGCGTAATGTAGTGTATTCTTCCATCGTGCCCAGATCGTGCCAGAAGCCTTCATCGATGACGATTCCGCCGACGGACCGGGGATTTTGCCGGATGCTCTCGACGAGCGGCAGTACAATCGATTCGATTTTCCCCGCCGAAAGCCGCCGGAGGAAGGCCGTTTCCAGAACATAAATCCCCGCGAAAAGGCAGGACTGGACGCCCGGGTTGTGCAAAGCGTCCCTCATATCGCAGATAAATCCCCGAGAGTCAATACGGACATTCGTCAGCGGCCCCCGGCTGCGCAGCGCCAGCGTCGCCTCCGTACAAAGCTCCGCGTGCCTTTTCAGGAGAGGTTCAAGCGGAAGGTTGGTGATAATATCGCCGTTGTAAACGATGATGCGGCGGTCCTGTCCGATCAGATCCTCGATATTCTTGATGCCGCCCGCCGTGTCCAGAAGCACGGGTTCATGGCGGAAAATGATGGGAATGTTCCCCCATCGGCTCTCCGGGAACGCTTCCCGGTATTTCTCCGGGCAGTGATGCGTGTTGATGATAAAACGCTCCACGCCCGCGGTGCGCAGATGCTCCATCGCGTAAGTGATGATCGGGCGCCCGCCGACCGGCAGCAGCGGTTTGGGCAAGTGTTGCGTGAGCGGCCGAAGTCTGGTGCCCAGCCCCGCGCCCAGAATGAAAGCCGTGCGGATTTTTGGCTCTGCCGAATCGGAAGGACAGCGGTTCATGGCCGACAATTCAGCAGGACTTCGCGCAAAAGTCAAGCTTGACGGTCTTGCAAGAAGTCTTTTTCGCCCTCTTTTCGTCTTACCGACGAAGGCCGGTAGTAATTACAATGAGTTATGAACCACGGCCTTCGCCGGGGTGACGGATTGGTGTGCTTTTTACGAGTTCATCAAGCTTCGCGAATGCGTTTGCCGGACCGGAGTTTTATGATATAGAAAAGCCCGCAGCTTGCGGCTTGACGTAAAGAAACAGGGCGTGGAGACGCGGGATGACGAACAAGGGCCTGCCCGGTCAAAAAGAAAGAGCAGGGAGAGCCGCTGTCGGTTTCCCGGGGGGCGATTCCCGGAGAGTAACCGGTGAAGGGGCATTTCGTTCGACCCGGAAGGATTGTTGACGGATGCGGAAGATTATGCGACATTCCCACCGGCGCCTTTCAACGGCGAAAGGAAAAAAATAAAAATCAGACAGGATGCCTCTATGAAAAAAAGATCTGTTGCCGTGTTGCTGATTGTCCTGGTTCTCGGCGCGTATCCGGCGCGGGCCATGAACGGGCATGATCTTGCCGATGGAATGAAATCCTATTTAAAAGCCGAGCAGGACTATGCCGCAGCGGATTACCTGCTGGCGGGAAACTACATGGGATATATTCAGGGAGTGGCGGAAGCCACGGTTTCCGACTACTCTTTGCCCAGCGGCGTCACCCCCGACACACTGTATAAAATCGTTGCGGATTACCTGCAGAAAAACCCCGAAAAATGGGACAAACCGGCGTCGTTCCTGGTGCGCAGCGCCCTGATTGCCGCCTATCCCAAATATCTGATCCGAAATAAATAGCGCAAAGGAGCTGTTGAGTGAAAAAATTGATGCTGGCCGGGATGCTGCTGCTGTTGTTTTCAGGATGTTCGCCCGCGCAAAAGATATCGCCGGAAGAACGGTTTAAAAAAAGCTTTCCCCGGCATTCCTACGAAACCATTACGCAAACCTCCGCAAAAGGCGTCTATGAAGTCTATAACGGCAGCCAGATTTATTATTATCTTCCGGATGGCGACATGATTTTCGTGGGCAGCATGATTTCCAAAGACGGGACCAATCTTACCGAGGAGAGCAACGGGAAAAAAATGACCTCCAAAATGGCGGGGCTGTCCCTGGACAAGGCCCTGAAAATCGGCGAAGGGAAAACCTCCGTTGTGGAATTCATCGACCCGAACTGCCATTATTGCCGTCAGTCCCACGCCTATTTTGCCGGACGAATGAAGGAGGTCACCCTGTATGTCTTTTTCTATCCTTTGTCCAGGGATTCGGAGGACAAAATCCGGCATATTATCTGCGCCGCCGACAAATCCGGAGAATACGCCAAGGTGTTGTCGGGAGAGCTGGACGAAAAGAAGCCGCTGAATCTTTGCGGCGACAAGGATGCCGAGGCTCTGATCGCGGCGCACCGGGAGGCCTCCGCGAAAATCGGCGTGCGCGCGACGCCTTTGTTTTATATCAAGGGGCGGGTCGTGCCCGGTTTTGACAGGCCGGTGATTGAAGCTCTGTTAAAAAAGTGAAGGGGAAGCTCTTTTTCATCTCACCTTGGCGCCGGTTTTGGGCTCGCGGTCGAAGCCGATCAGCGTCAATCCTTCCGGAGCATCCGTCGCCAGCAACATGCCGTGCGACTCGACGCCCATCAGTTTGGCCGGCTTCAGGTTGGCCACGATGACAATGGATTTGCCGACCAGGTCTTCCGGCTTGTAGTCTTTGCCGATGCCCGCCACAATCGTCCGCTCTTCTCCGATGTCAATTCGCAGCTTGACCAGCTTGTTGGATTTGGGGACTGCCTCCGCCGCGAGAATCTTCGCCACGCGCAGATCCACTTTGGAAAACTCGTCGTAGTCGATCTCCGGTTTGAGTTCGACGGCCGGCTTTTTCGGCGGCGGCGCTTCCTTTTCGGCGCTCACGCGCGGGAAGAGCGATTCGCCGCGGGAAAGCGCCGCACCCGCCGGCAGGGGTTCGCCCCGGCGGATCGTGTCGAGATTGAATTTGGCTGTCTCCTCCAGTCCGAGCGAGCCCAAAATTTTTTCGGACGCCTGCGGCATGAACGGCGCAATCAAGATGGCGACGGAACGCAAAACCTCCAGCAGCCGGTACATGATGGCAAGGAGCTTTTCGCGGTTTGCCGGGTCTTTGGCCAGATTCCAGGGTTCGTTTTCCACGATGTGCTTATTGGCGGCGCCAACCAGCTCCCAGATGGCCATGAGCGCCTTGTGCAGCGACAGGTCGGCAAAGCAGGCTTCCACTTCCGCCACGGTCTTTTGCGCCAGCTCCGGGAGCCTGACTTCCAGCGCCGCGTCGGGCGGCGCGGGAATTTTTCCGTCGCAGTATTTGACGGCCATCGTGACCGAGCGGCTCACCAGGTTGCCCAGGTCGTTGGCCAGATCGGAATTGAGCCTCGCGACAAACGCCTCTTCCGAGAAATTGGAATCGAGGCCGAACACCATGTCGCGCAGCAGGAAGTACCGGAAGGCATCCAGGCCGTACTTGTCTTTCAGATCCAGCGGCCGCACGACATTGCCCAGGCTTTTGGACATTTTGCTCGAGTCGGAATTCCAGTAGCCGTGTACGTTGAGGTGCCGGTAGGGGTCGATGCCCGCGGCTTTGAGCATGGTGGGCCAGTAGATTCCGTGCGGCTTTAAAATGTCCTTCGCGATCAGGTGCTGGGCCTCGGGCCAGAATTTTTTGAAGTTCGGTCCGTCCGGATAACCGACGGCTGTCACGTAGTTGATGAGCGCGTCAAACCAGACATACGTGACATACTGGTCGTCGAACGGCAGCGTAATGCCCCATTCCAGGCGTGTCTTCGGCCGCGAGATGCACAGATCTTCCAGCGGGTCGCGCAGAAAGGCCAGGACTTCGTTGCGGTAGCGTTCCGGCCGGATGAAATCGGGGTTTTCCTGAATGTGCCGGACGAGCCAGTCCCGGTATTTGCTCATGCGGAAAAAGTAATTGCTTTCCTTGCGGTGCTCCGGTTCGGTCTGGTGATCGGGGCATTTGCCTTCCACCAGCTCTTTTTCCGTGTAAAACCGCTCGCAGCCGACGCAATAGAAGCCTTCGTAGGAGCCGAAGTAGATGTCGCCCGCGTCGTAAACCTTCTGCAGGATGCGCCGGACGGTTTCCGTGTGATTTTCATCGGTCGTGCGGATGAAATAATCGTTGGTGATGGCCAGCTCGGGCCAGAGGGCGCGAAACTGCGCGCTGACGCCGTCCGCGTAGGCTTTCGGGGTGATCCCCGCTTTTTGCGCGGCCTCGGCGATTTTGTCGCCGTGTTCGTCCGTGCCGGTCACAAAAAACGTTTCGCGTCCGGTCATGCGGGCGAAGCGCGCCAGGACGTCGGCGACGATGGTTGTATAGGCGTGGCCGATATGCGGCGAGGCGTTGACGTAATAAATCGGCGTGGTGATGTAAAAGGGTCTGGACATGGTGGTTGGCTGCTCCTTATACCGCTTTCCGTTTCTTTTTGTTTTCCCTGGAGCCATTTGGCCTCTGCCGGATCTGATGCGGCGGTTCACTACCCTCCGGGACTTCCCGGACGGGTTCGATTCGGGCCGCTTCCCGGGCGCTCTTTCGGGCGTCGGCGTATCCCTCGTGTTCAAAGGACAGGCAGCACATCAGCCTTCCGCACAAGCCGGAAATTTTTTCCGGATTGAGCGACATGCTTTGTTGTTTGGCCATCTTGACGGTTACGCGGTCCAGGTTCTGCAAAATGCCCGCGCAGCAGACCGTCCGGCCGCAAACCGCGATTCCCTTGACGATTCTCGCCTCCTGGCGCGCTCCGATCTGCTTGAGCTCAATCCGCGTTTTGAATCTGGAAACCAGGTCCTTGACCAGTTCCCGGAAATCCACCCGGGCGTCCGCCGTAAAATAGAAAATCATTTTGCTTCGGTCGAAAAGGCATTCCACCGTGATCAATTTCATGGAAAGGCCCTTTTCGGCGATTTTGCCGACGCAGTATTTTTTGGCTTCCTCTTCCAGCAGTTCCAGCTCTTCGCGGACCCGCAAATCGTCCGCGGTCACCTTGCGGATGACGTTTTTCAGATTGGGGGGCGGATCGGAGGCGTCGCAGTGGCGGACGTCGGTGACGACCGTTCCCAGCGCGACGCCGTTGTCCGTATTGACCAGCACCTGATCGTTTTTGTGCAGGATCAGGTCGGCCGCGTCGAAATGATAGATGCGGCCTTCTTTTTTGAATTTTACGCCAAGGATGTTGATCTGCATGCGCCCTGCTTTGCCTTTTTTACAGATGAAGCTTAAATGCCATTGCGTCCAATGTCAACGATTTGTTGGCGTTCATGTCCAGCGATTGCCTGGATTTTTCCACGACGGCAATATTGTGCAGCAGATCGTCGCCTTCCAGACGGCCCGCCAGCGACTCGACGACCGGCAGGTCGTCCGCGTTGAGGAGCATGGACGCCCGGGCCGTTTCCCTGTAAACCAGCGCGTCGCGGAAATATGTATGGAGAATGGACAGGCCCTGCTGCGTGTGTTTTTTATCCTGGCCGAGAAAAGACGCGAGGACGATCAGGCTCATCGGATCGCGGCGTCCGGCATCCCGGAGCAGGCCGCTCAATCCGGCGCGAAAGGCGATCATGTCCTCGGCATCCAGCTCCAGCGCCCGGCCGATCGAGCCGCCGGAAAGGGAGGCGAGCGCCGAGGCGTGGGCGGGCTCCATGCGCTTTTGCTCCGTCAAAAACCGCGCGACGTCTCCGGCGGCGAGCGGGTTGAAGCGCAAATGGCGGCAGCGGGAGAGAATCGTTTGCGGAAGCCGGAAGGGACGGGCCGTCACCAGGATGAGAATATTGTCGGCGGACGGCTCCTCCAGGGTTTTCAAAAGGGCGTTGGCCGCGGGTTCGTTCATTTTGTCCGCCTCATCGATGATGAAGACGCGCTTTCCTCCTTCCAGCGGCCGGAAGGTCATCTGGTCCTGAATGCCGCGGACGTCGTCGATGCGGATAAACTGTGTCTGCGCCTGGAGGACATGAATGTCCGGGTGGCTGCCGTGTGTCGTTTTCCGGCAGGAGGGGCATTGGCCGCAGGCATCCTGCCGGAGGGCGGCGTTTTCACAGTTCTGCGCCTGCGCGAATTCCAGCGCCAGCGTTTTTTTGCCGATGGCTGAAAGTCCGCTGAAAATGTAAGAATGCCCGACCCGCTTTTGGGCCATGGCTTTCTGCAGCATGGAAATTTGTTTCGTATGGCCGTAAATATTTGCAAATGACATCGGAATAAAACCGCCTGGCACATCAGCGCTGTTTGTGGATGAAATCCATTACCTGTCCGCGGACCTGATCTGCGATTTCCTCCACGCTTCCGGATGCGTCGATCAATCGAAACCGCTCGGGTTCCGCCGTGTACAAATTCAGATAAGCCTGCCGCACCCGGTTGTGGAAGTCGAGTTTCTCCCGCTCGAAGCGGTCGGCGGCCGCGGGATTGGTCAGCCGGGCGTCGCGCCGGCCGGCACGCTCAAGTCCGGTTTCCACCGGCAGATCAAAAAGAAGCGTCAGCGACGGTCTTACCTGCATCGCGCAATAGTCGTTGGCCGCGGCGACGAAAGCGGGATCCAGCCCCCGGCCCGCCGCCTGGTAGGCAAAGGTCGCGTCGGAATACCGGTCGCACAGCACGGTTTTTCCGCTTTGGAGCGCGGGAAGGACCACCTCCCGCACATGCTGTGCGCGGGCCGCCAGGAAAAGCAGAAGCTCCGTTTCCGGGCACATGGCAAAATGGCCGCGGTGGAAAAGGATATCGCCGATTTTACGACCGATCGGCGTTCCCGAAGGCTCCTGTGTCAGGACCACGGGAATTTTTTCCCCGGTCAGGTAATCGCCCAGAAGTTGGATTTGCGTGGATTTGCCGGAGCCTTCGACTCCTTCAAAAGTGATGAATCTGTTCATGAACGGTTCTCCCGGCGTCATGGGGTGAGAGCTTTGAATAACGGCCATTTTTGTCATTTCGACCGAAGGGAGAAATCTTGAACAAACGGCCATCCTTAAGATTTCTCGTCGCTCGCGCTCCTCGAAATGACATTTTTCAAAGCTCTCGGGGTCATGAAAAACGACGGCCTTGTAAAATAGCCGGAAAGCGCCTTTTCATTTTGACGGTTGCCCCGAGGGACGGACGATATTCAAAAAAAGCAGGGGAAAACCCGCCGGTCGGGACGGACATTCCCCCTACGTAAAAAGACGCGCAGAACTTATTTTTCTTCTCCGGGAACGATCGCTTCCACCGGGCATTGATCGCAGCAGGCGCCGCAGTCCGTGCACAGCTTCGCATCAATCACATACTTGTCTTCGCCTTCGGATATCGCTTGCACCGGACACTCATCCTCGCATGAGCCGCAGGCAATGCATTCATCTGTAATCACATAGGCCATTGTTTTAGAAATCTCCTTTACGTCAAAAATTTTTCGCGTTTACCGTTTTTCAGCCGTCGTTTAGACCGACACGACTTCCCTGACGGAAGGCACCTGCTGTTTCAGGATCTTTTCGATGCCCATTTTCAACGTCATCTGCGACATCGGGCAGCCGTGGCAGGCGCCGGTCAGTTTGACCTTGACCACGCCTTCCGGAGAAACGTCAATCAATTCCACATCGCCGCCGTCCGCCTGAAGTCCCGGCCGGACTTTTTCCAGTGCTTTTTGGACTTCTTCCTTCATAAATCATCTCCCTGTGTTTTTAAGTGTTTCGGATTTTGGATCGCCGTCAATGCGGCATTTCATGGACCATGTCCTTGACGACGTTGCGGGCGACATCGGGCAGGTCCGGCTTGATCAGCATGTAGCTTTCCCCCAGGTGATGGCCGGCTTTCCACATGATTTTCCCGGTGGCCGGATCAATCAGCTTCAGGCCGACGCTGACCTTGGCCAGTTTCTTGTCTTTCTCCACCGTGTAATTCCAGTAGTCCACGGCGACCAGCAAAAAGCCGTCCGTATGGGTCAGTTCGCCGATTCTTTTGCTTAGAATGGGATCGGAGTAGTTCAGGGTCTGGAGTTTGGAGATGTATTCCGTCGATATTTTTCGCAGTTCGTCATTGGCCTGAATCTGGCGGTACAGGGTGGCCGTATCGATGACGTCCGTAAACCATTTTTTGTCCATAAGCACACCGGGCACGATCTGTTCGATGGCATTGCGTGCTTCTTCATAGGTTCCTACATCGGCCGGGAACACGGCAATTCGTTTGGGATGATAATCCTTTGCCGCCGGGTCCAGTTGAGAATACCGCAGTCCGCCGCAGGCGATGACGCTCAAAACAGCAACGACCAGAAGAATCCGTGCGCACACTTTTTTCATCATGATCCTTACCCCCTTCTTTATGTTTTGCAGGCATCGACTCTACCGAAAAACAAGCCAGCCCAAAACGGCAAAACCGGCAATGATATAGCTGGTTTCCAGAAGCCCTTCAATAATGGCCCCTGAAAACCCCGCCCTTCTATCACAAAGACTAAAACAAATCCATACATATAATACGCATAAAATCAGGAAAAGACCGGGCGTCGGGCTCCAGCCGGCGACCGGCGATAATATTAAAATTACCAGTAATATCAAGAGGATAATTTTTAGAAGGATTTGCGTATTTTCTTTTCCGATCATGACGGGAATCGTCTCCCGCCCCAGGAGCCGGTCGCTTTGCATGTCCATGATATCCGACAGGGCAGACCGGGTAAACACCAGGATAAATGTAAAAATAAAAGCAACCGCTGTTCCGGCGCTGAAAGCACAGCCGGCGCTCAAAGCGGGCAGAACCGCCGTGGCGATGCCCCACGCGAAGGCCGTAAAAAAGTTTTTGGAACCCGGGATGTCCCTCAGCCGCTCAAAGCGCCCTCTGCCCGGCAACAGTTTCATGTTATAGAGACCGCCGGCCAGCGAGATGAAAAGCAGCAGCCCAAACGCCAAGATGCTGCCCGCGAGCGACAATGTGAGAGCGATGAAGAGGGAAGCAAAGGCAGACAGACGGAATATTTTCTCGTGCCGCAGATAGAATGGCTCGCGGAACGAGCCGATCAGCCCGGATTCTTTCGAAGTGACCAGGCGATTGAGAACGTGCATGGCATAGACAAAAAAGGAAGCGACGGCGAGAGACGCAGCGGCGACGGGGATATTTTGCAGGAGCATGCCCGCAAGCGCCAGACACCCGGCGCCCAGGGCGGAGTAAAAGTCCGTTTTCACCATCCACAGCCAGAGCTTCAGGAGAAAGGCCGTTTTGGGGGTGGGAGAACTGATTTCCGCCAAATGATCCGTGATCTGGTCGATGATCCAGTTGGGGGTGGAGGCGCCGGCGGACACGCCGATGCTTTTGTAGGGGCCGAGATCGACGTTCTTCAGTTCTTTGACGGTTTCGATGTGGAACGTCGGCGTGTTTTGTTTCCGGGCCAGGTCGGCCAGGCGGCGGGTGTTCGCGCTGTTTTTGCCTCCGACGACAAATAGAGCGTCCATTTCCGCGGCCAGCGAAATAATTTCTTCCTGCCGCTTCTCCGTGGAGGAGCAGATCGTGTTGAAAACGACGGCCTGTGGGTTTTTCTGCTGAATTTTCCGGACGATTTCCCGGTAGTGGTCGCTGTCCTGCGTGGTCTGGGCCACAATGCAGACCTTTTCCAGCGCGGGGATTTTTTCCGCGTCTTCCAGCGTCGAGACAACAATGCCCCGGCCTTCGGTGTAGCCCCAAAGGCCGTCCACCTCCGGATGTTCGCGGTCTCCGGCGATGATCACCGTGTAGTCCAGCGCCGTGTGTTTTTTAATGATGGCCTGCACGTAGCCGACCTTCGGACAGGTGGCGTCAATGATTTTAACGCCGCTTTCCTTGATTTTCTTTCGCTCGCCGGGCGCGATGCCGTGCGCCCGGATGATCAGCAGGGCGTTTTGACGGTCGGGAATTTCATCGATGCTTTGGATGGCCGTAATGCCCCGGCTTTTCAAGAGTTCGATGGTTTGCGGGTTGTGGATCAGGGGGCCGTAGGTGTAGATCTTTCGGCCGGTTTCATGCTGGGAAACGTCCAGAACCGTGTCCACCGCCCGGCGGACGCCCATGCAGAACCCCGCTGTTTTGGCCAGTTTAATTTCCATATCCGTTGATCTTCCGCGCCAGGATAAAAAACTCCTTGTTGCCCGCCGGTCCCAAAAGGGGCGAGGCGCAGGTCCCTTCCACGCGCAAGCCGAGGGATTGACAAAGCGAGGCGATTTCGCGAACCACCCGCTCCTGAACCGCCGCGTCTTCCACCACGCCGTTTTTGCCGACTTCTTCCCTGCGCGCTTCAAACTGCGGTTTGATGAGAGCGAGGATCCGCGCGGAATCCCCGAGGTGCGGCAGGACTGCGGGAATCACGGTTGCAAGCGAGATGAAAGAAACGTCGATGACGGCCAGCGACGGTTTTTCAGTAAGCCCCGCGCCGTTGTAATGGCGGATGTTCGTGCGTTCGATGACCGTAACGCGCGGATCTTCCCGCAGCTTCCAGGCCAGCTGGCCGTAGGCGACATCCACGGCGAACACTGCTCTTGCGCCCGCCTGCAGGAGGCAGTCGGTGAAGCCGCCGGTGGATGCCCCGACATCCAGAGCAGCCATTCCTTCTACGTTCAGCGAAAAAAAATCCAGCGCCCCCTTCAACTTCAATCCGCCGCGGCTGACGTAGGGATTTTCGGACCCCTTGATTTGGATGTCGGCGTCCACCGGCACCAGCGCGGAGGCCTTGTCCACAGGAGTATCATTTACCCTGACGGCGCGCGCCAGAATCAGGGCCTGCGCTTTTTGAACCGTCGGCGCGAACCCCCGTGACAGCAGCAATTCATCCAAACGGATTTTTTTCATTTTTCCTTCGGGGAACGCAACGCTTCATTTGAACTTATATAACAATCTGCCGCCACTATTCCTGATATGCCGGGCATGCAAAATTCTTAAAGCTTTTTCTTGCATTGGTTAAGATCGAGGAAAATTTCTTTTCCTCTTGACATTTATTTTCATGGATGTCCCTCGAAGCACCGATAAGCGAAGTGAAATTAAATTAACCGGACACTACTGATCTTATATATATTCGAGTTTCAATCTCATCTCAATAACAATTAATTTTTCCGCCTGATGCACCACATACGAAACATCCAGTATATTGATTACCAGAACCGTCTTCTGCTGGACAATATCCCCCTGTCTTTTTGCATTGACTTTTGCAAATGTCCACTGGATCATATGAAACAAATCTGGTGATACTTGTTAACGATTTATCATTTTTACAGGCGGAAGTGCAAATTGCAACTCCTTCTGGTTGAAAAAATTCAGACATTTCAGAAAATACATAAATTAATGCCGGTGAGAGCTACCGATACCTTCACGATTTTCGTGAAGCATCCCACAACAAATTTTGCCTCTTCCTTCTTTATTTCAGCTATTTTCTCTGGGGTAACTTGATATCCACATTTCGGACAGGTGCTGGCAGTATCACTTATAGCCGTTTTGCAATCTGGACATGAAATGAGAGGCATATAATCTCCTTTCGATTACGGTTCTTCCCTGTTACATAACAATTCATTAATCCCTCCTAATCCATGTCGAAAATAATTTTCAAACTGCTGTTGATTTTCAAAATAATCGGCTTTGAAAGCATGGAGACCATTTCAGTAAAGTAAGATTTATCGAGAGTAATAATCTGAGAAACATTGATTACGGATGTTTTATCCAGCCCTGATTCCGATTTTTCCAGAAGGATGTTTCCGGGAGATGCTGCCAGGTTTGTGTTGGAGGTTATAACGGCGCAAATGACGGTGTTAATGGCGGAACGATTAAAAGAATCCGCTTGGATGACTAAAACAGGTCTTTTTTTGCCTGGTTCCGATCCCCGTGGAGAAGGTAATTTTGCCCACCATATCTCCCCTCTGATCATTACCATTCATCCTTTGATATAAGGTCATAATTTAACTGAACAATATCAGAATCTAACGGCAAAGATTTTTTGGAATGTACCTCATTTAACTTTGCGGTAATGGCCTCCGGTTTGTGTGTTTTTACAAATTCCGATATGGCCTGAGCGTATAATTTGCTTCTGGAAATACCCAGTTGCCGGGCGGTTATGTCGGCTTCCGTGAATATCTCATCGCTTATTGAAATTGCAGTCTTCATGTTTGTTAGTATAACCAAAGGTATAACCGTTTGTCAACGGAATTCACAGCAATCCAGGCGAATCTTTTTTGTGCGCATAGAAAAGCTCGATGCCGTTCAAAACACCCGGCCCTTCACGGTATTTTCCGGTCGCCGGTCATGACGGCCCCGAAGGAAGCCCCTGTGCCGACGCGGGAACTCAACGCTTTCCGGCCGGTGTCATTTCGATCAAAGACGGATCATACTCTTCCGGCTTCTCATAACCCAGAAGATTCAAAAGCGTCGCCGCGATGTTGGACAGGCCTTTCTTGTCGAGATCCGCCATCCGGTATTCCCCCGAGTACAGGGGATCGTAAATGACGAAGGGGACGGGATTCAGGGAATGCGCGGTCTTGACGGATTTGACGCCCTTTTTGTCGATCGTGAACATCTGATCCGCATTGCCGTGGTCCGCCGTAATCACGGCGATGCCTCCCAGCTCCCGGATGACGGCCAGCAGCCTCCCGACGCACTGATCGACAGCCTCCACCGCGACAATGGCCGCTTCCGTCACGCCCGTGTGGCCTACCATGTCGCCGTTGGGATAATTTGTTCGGCCGAAACGATAATCGCCGCTTTGGAGCAGATCGATCACCGTATTCGTTATTTCTTCGGCCTTCATCTTCGGCGCGCGGTCAAATTCAATCCGGTCGGAAGGAATTTCCACGTATTTCTCGAAGGATTCATCGATGCAGCCGGAGCGGTTGCCGTTCCAGAAATACGTTACATGGCCGTATTTCTGCGTTTCCGATACGGCGAAGGTTTTGACCTTTTCCGCGCAGAGGTATTCGCCGATGACGCGGTCGATGGCCGGAGGCTGCACCAGAAAATGAGGCGGGATGTGGGCGTCGCCGTCGTATTCCATCATCCCCGCGTAAAAGACATCCGGCAGGGGGCCCCGGTCGAATTCGGAAAAGTCCTTTTCGGAAAAGGCCCGGGAGATTTCGATCGCGCGGTCGCCCCGGAAGTTGAACAGGATAACGGCATCCCCGTCCTGAATTTTTCCGACGGGTCGGCCCGAGGCGTCGGTCACCACAAACGCGGGCAGGTACTGGTCCGTCGCCTTTGGGTCTTCCGCGTAAAAAGTTTTGACTGCGTCGGAAGCGGAAGGGAAGGTTCGGCCTTTTCCCAGGACATGGGCCTCCCAGCCGCGCTTCACGATGTTCCAGTCGGAATTGTAGCGGTCCATGGTGGTCGTCATCCGCCCGCCGCCCGAGGCGATGGCGTAATCCAGGCCTTTTTCCGCTGAGATTTTTTTCAGTTTTTCCTCCGTAGGGCCCAGATAATTGAGGGCCGTTTTTTCCCCGACGTCCCTGCCGTCGAGCAGGGTGTGCAGCCGGACCTTTTTGAAACCCAGCGCGGCGCACCGGTCGATCAGGATGTAAAGCTGATCGATGTGCGAATGGACGTTTCCGTCCGAAAGCAGCCCGATAAAATGGACCGTGCCTCCGTTTTGGGCGCGGCGGGAGATGCTGTCCCAGACGTCGGTCTGAAAAATCCGGCCGGTCTGAAGGGCGGCGTTGACCAGACGGGCGCCCTGGTCAAAAATCCGGCCCGCGCCCATCGCGTTGTGCCCGACTTCGCTGTTGCCCATATCGTCATCCGAGGGCAGTCCGACGGCTGTGCCGTGGGCTTTGAGCTGTGTGTAGAGCTTTGATTTGAACAATTCGTCAAGGGTGGGGGTGTCGGCCCGGAAAACGGCGTTGGTTTCATCGGCTTTGCCCAGGCCGATGCCGTCCATGATAATCAAAAGCAGGGGGCCTTTCCGGCCCGAAAAGGTTTTCAGTTTGTTCAGATGTAATGACATGAATCAGGCTCCTTTTGCGTTTATTCTTTGTTCCGCCGCGAAGTTTTCACCGGCTTCCTTATAGATAAAAGCGGCCTTCCGGTCAAGCCCGGAGCACCACCCCTCCCTTGATGGGAGGGGCTGGGGGAGGGTGAGAGTATTCAAGCCAGATTTTCCATTAGATGATTTTGATCGAATCAACTGATTTGCGCGTGATAGTAGTTGAAAGAACGAACGTAACATGCTCTAATGGAAACCATTAGAAATACATTATGCATATCAGCATGTTACGAGGTGATGAGATGGA
>JAAZOZ010000206.1 GCA_012797505.1 Smithella sp.
GCGTCCGCCTTCCTCATAGGTTTTCTTTTCCAGAAAGCCTTCGACGCGGGCGCGGATTTCCACCTGATGAGAGCTTTCCGTTGTGCCGACAAATTCGATATCGATGGGGACATCCCGGGGCGTGACCGTCATGACCGTGACGGGAATGGCAGGCCTGGCATGCTCTTTTTCGCTTTTGTCGCTGCATCCCGAAAGGGCGGCGGAAAGGAGGATCGTTAAACTGAGAAAAAGGATCGGAGAAACAAACGACCGGAGCGGGCGACCTGTGCCGTTCATGAAGCAACCTCCATGGGTGTAGAAAATTAAAGCAATTCAGGTATAAGAAAATTCAGCAGGCAAGTCAATGATTTTATAATGAATGGTCTGATGATGCCGCGCCACATGATCAGGTTTGATCGTCGTGCAGATTTTTTAGCGGCGCCTTGCATCGCGGATCCCGTATTGCGGGTTTTGCGGGGATGGCTTTAAATCCGAATATGTAGTGCGCAGCTTTAGCTGCGCTCTATCGCGCGTGGGTTTGCCCCCGCTTGCGGATATAAATGTTCGTGATTCATTTCCGCCACTCCGTTTCACAGCGACCAGGGTACAGGGAATTGTCCGTGGTCCTTAAGGTTCGGTTTGTTGCGGCGGTTAAAATCACTTGCGTTTTTTTGTTCTTCTTCACCTCAGAATGGATGTCAGGATCTTGTAGGCCTGCTTTAGTTGTTCGCCTTCTGCCTCGTTTATCAATGCTATGATGAGACTTTTTCTTTTGGCGACATCCTCGATCTGGACAGCGTTGAAGATTTCTCCCAAGTCCACTCCTAATGAATGAGATAAGTTTATCAGGGTGTTCAGGGTCGGATTTTCTTTTCCCCGTTCAATACTGCTTAAATATTTTGGACCGATGTTCATTTTTGCGGCAAGTTCCTCTTGGGTCAAACCAATTTTCTTTCTTATATTGCCAATTCTGATGCCTATCAGCCGCTTTGCATCCAAATTTGCATCCACGTTCATATTCCCCCTTATTTGCTATGATTACAGAATAAAGAGGGAGCAAAAACTATCCATTACCATTATATAGCTTGACACATTCATGGCATTGGGTGTATTTCTTCGCCGAAACTAGATTCTACCGCACCGACAAACACATTTTTGGATATGACTTGATCGATTAAGAGCAGGGCATATGTCAAAACGCATTTTGTGCTTATTCATCATTTTCACCATGTCGCTATGTTTTCTGTCTCCTTGCTCGCTTTTTGCGCAGGACAAAATTGTTGTGGGTTTTGGCGGTTTATGGACCGCCGGACCGGAGACGAACTACCCTGTTTATTCCCGCATCAAAAAAAAGCATCCGGGCAAAATGGCCAGGGCCGTAACCAACTCTGTCGAGAGGGTTACGGTTTAAAAACAATATAATGGAGAAAAGATAACCATGAAAACAAAACATGTTTTGCGCACAGGATTTTTATTATTCATTGTAATTTTCTTTCTCAATGTCGCTCACGGCGCTACTGTTCAACAGGCCACCGGCGCAGGCACAAGCAAGGAACAAGCTCTTTACGCCGCCATGCGTCAGGCGGTGGAAAAGCAAGTGGGCGTTCACATTCAATCCAATACCATCGTTATCGATGCGGCTGTTCTGGAAGACAAAATTTTTTCCCACAGCCAGGGTTACGTTACCAATTATAAAATCATCAGAGAAGATAAAACCAGTGACGGCTATTCGGTGACCATTCAAGCCTATATTGATCAAAAGTTAGTGAAAGAAGATGTTAACGCTCTGGCCATCCTCCGAAAAGGCATCGGTAATCCACGCATTCTGGTGGTTTTTAAGCCGCGGGCAGAAGGAAGCTCGGCAATCAAAGGCAAGAATTTTGTTGAAAAAATCCTCGATGGTATCGAGGACGCTTTTTCCGAAAGGCAGTTTCGTCTTGTGGACAGGAACGCTGCGGCAGCTTTTGCAAGTCAACTTGAACAGACGCACGACATCGATACAGAAAATAATAAGGCCGCCGCTTATGGTCTGAAATACAATGCTGAATATACTTTATTTTATAGCACCGATGGAGAAATCACCGAACGCGGCGATTCGTTTGCCGCCAATCTACACGTCGATGCGAGACTGATAGATAATACTCTGTCGCAGCTTATTACCAACAAAACAGTGGATGCTTCAGGCGAGGGACGAACAGCAGAAAATGCGCTGGAAAAGGCGGGACGCGCCGGCGGCAAAAATATTGTGGCGCCGATTATTTCGGTTCTTCAGCGTCACTGGATGGACATGCAGCAGAACGGGTCGCTTTATATTGTTGTTCTGGACGGAGTGGATGATGCAGATGAAATCGCGCAATTTACCGAAATGTTTGAGAAATATCCAAGAGTGAACAGCGCCAGGGAAGTGGAATCGGGCGGCGGCAAAACCACTTTCGAAACGGCCTATCGCGGAAAAAGGGATGAGCTCGATAGAGATGTGTTGCGGAC
>JAAZOZ010000207.1 GCA_012797505.1 Smithella sp.
AAGCCCCCCCGCGCGCCTCTGGCCGAAACGCTGGGCCGGCACAAGATCGTCCTGTGGGCTGCCTCGATCGTCATCCTCGTTGCGGCCGCATCCATTTTCGCCACCGTTTACAACAAAACGCCGACCGAAGCGCGGCTCGCCATCGAAAGTTCCGGGGATGCGGCAAGCGGGGCAGCCCCGGTGCAGAGTACGCCCGAACAGGCTTTTACAGTCGGGATCGATCCGGCCCTGCCGGCGCCATTCGCGCCGTCCCCCGCAATCCGGGAAACAGCCGCATCGAAGGAGGCGCCCGAAAAGAACAAAACCGCCGCGACAGATGCAACAGGCGACGAAGAAGTGTTTCCCCTGATCATCAACGCCACGGAACAAACCTGGATTCGAATGCAGGCCGATGACAAAGAACCCTATGAAGTTCTGCTCAACGCGGGAGAAAAAATTACACAAAAAGCGTCCCGCTTTAACATGGACATCGGCAATGCCGGCGGTGTCAGGATCCAGTTTGACGGAAAAACCATAGAAAACTTAGGCAAGTCGGGACAGGTGATCCACTTGCGCTTACCCTGAAGCCATTAAAACGAAATGAGGTAATTTTATGTTTGGAATAGGCGTACCGGAGTTACTGATTATCCTGGTGATTATTCTGATTATTTTCGGCGTCGGAAAGCTGCCGGAAATCGGATCGGCCCTGGGCAAAGGGATCAAAAACTTTAAGAAATCCGTCTCCGATCAGAACGACGCAAACCCGCCGGCAAAAAAAGAGGGAGACAAATAATTTTGCCTCCCTGTTCGAGTTTATCGATCCATGCGTGAAGATTAGAAGGGAACGTCGTCCATCGGCGTTTCGCTGTTTGGCGCGGAGGAGGCGTCGGGCATCGCGTCGCCGGGTCTGGCCTGACCCTTGGAATCGAGCATTTTCATATCGTTGGCAATGATTTCCGTGGTATAGCGCTTGACGCCTTCCTTGTCTTCCCAGTTTCTGGTCTGAATCCGTCCTTCGATAAAAACCAGTTTCCCCTTCACCAGGTAGTTGCCGCAGATTTCCGCCAGCTTTCTGTAGGTGACGATCTGGTGCCACTCGGTTCTTTGAACCTTCTCGCCGTTTTTGTCTTTCCACTGCTCATCGGTTGCTATTCTGAAAGTAGTCACCATCGTGCCATCCGGCAAGTATTTCACCTCCGGATCTTTGCCCAGCCTGCCGATCAGTATCGCCTTGTTGACCATAATGCCTCCCCCCTGAAATGAGTTGGCGGCATCATACATAACAACCCCTCCGGAGGCAAATACATTTTTTGATTTTATAGCCCTTGGGACAACGGATTGCGACCAGAATCGGGCTTGACTAATCCCCAAAAAAAATATAGTCAAACAAACTTTTAAAAAGCGGAGAAATTATGGAAGACAATGATCTTTTAAAGGTCCGCCTGGAAAAAATTGCGGCCTTGAAAGCAGCCGGGGTTGATTTATATCCCAATGACGCAAAGCCCCAAAACACAACCGCCCAGATCTTCGACGAATTCGGCCAAATGGAAAGCGAAACCCTCGCGCAGCTTCCGCAGAAATTCTCGCTGGCCGGACGCCTGATGGCCGTCCGCAGCTTCGGCAAAGCCGCGTTTGTCAAAATCCAGGACCGGAAAGGCCAAATGCAGTGTTATCTGGCCAAAAACATCCTGAGCGAGCAGGATTTCTCTCTTTTTAAAAAACTGGATATTGGCGACATTGTTTATGTCTCAGGAAAACTCTTCCGGACCAAAACCAATGAACTGACGCTCGAGGCCGAAAGCCTGCGGCTCATGGCCAAATCCATCCATCCCCTGCCCGAAAAGTGGCACGGCCTCACCGACATCGAAACCCGCTACCGCCAGAGGCACCTCGATCTCATCTCCAATCCGGCCGTGAAGGAAATCTTCATCCGGCGCAGTCTGATCATCAAACTGATGCGGCAATTCATGGACCGGCATGATTTTCTGGAAGTGGAAACCCCGATGATGCAGCCGAAAGCCGGAGGCGCAGTCGCCCGGCCGTTTAAAACGCACCACAACGCGCTCAACCAGGACTTTTATCTGCGGATCGCCCCCGAGCTTTATCTGAAGCGTCTGGTCACCGGCGGTTTGGAAAGAGTGTACGAAATCAACCGCAACTTCCGCAACGAAGGCATCTCCACCTTTCACAATCCGGAATTCACGATGATGGAGTTTTACCAGAGTTACGCAACCTATGAAGATTTAATGTCTTTAACGGAAGAATTGTTTTGTTTTATTGCGGAAAATGTTTTCGGCGGGCTCAAATTCACCTATCAGGGAACGGAAATCGATTTGACGCCGCCCTGGCGCCGCCTCTCCGTCCGGGACGCCCTGATCCAAATCGCCCAAATGGCGCCTGACGAGCTGACCGACCCAGGCCGGGCCATTGCCTTTGCCCGCAAAACCGGATGCGACGTCAAGGAAACGGATCCGCCGGGAAAAATCCTCATGGCCGTCTTCGACGAACTGGTCGAAAAGAAGCTGGTCCAGCCGACCTTCGTCACGCATTACCCGGTCGCGGTATCCCCTCTGTCGCGCCGCTCCAGCGCCGACCCGGACATTGTCGATCGCTTTGAGCTTTATATTTCCGGACGGGAAATCGCCAACGCCTTTTCCGAGCTGAACGATCCGGCCGATCAGCGCGAGCGTTTCCTGGCGCAGATCAGGCAACGGGAAGCGGGCGATGACGAGGCCCACGAAATGGATGAAGACTACATCCGCACGCTGGAATACGGCATGCCGCCGACGGCCGGAGAAGGGATCGGCATCGACCGCCTGATCATGCTCTTCACCGACTCCGCGTCCATCCGGGACGTGATCTTGTTTCCGCTTTTGAGAAACAAACAGGAATGATTTACGCGTCAACTTTGATGAATCTGTAAGATTAACGGCTTCCCGACAGGACAATGCCTGATGCCTTACGAATTTTTTATCAGCAGACGGTACATGAGAGCGAAACGCAAACAGGTCTTCGTTTCGATCATTACCTTCATATCGGTTTTCGGCATTTTTCTGGGCGTGGCCGCGCTCATCATCGTGCTCGCCGTCATGAACGGCTTCGAGGAGGATTTGCGCAGCAAAATTCTGGGCATCCGCTCACACATTGAAGTGACGGCGGACATGAGCCCGATGAAAAATTACCCGGACGTCCGCCGGGAAATCGACCGGATCCCGGGCGTTGTCGCCTCCACGCCCTTCATTTACACGGAAGCCATGATCCGAAGCCAAAACGGCGTCACCGGCGTGATCATCCGCGGCATGGACACCGAAAGCGCGCCCCGGGTCATCAACCTGGGCAAAATCCGCCAGGGCAGCGTCGGGCATCTCGACCGGATTCCCGAAGCCGTCCGCCGGAAGCTGCCCGCGGCCGACCGGGAGCTGGCCGGCATTCTGATCGGCAGGGAAATGGCCAGAAACCTGGGGATTTTTCTGCACGACCCGATCACCATCATTTCTCCGGCGGGTGGAATCGCCACGCCGATGGGCATGGTCCCCCGCATGAAAAAATTCGTCGTGGTCGGCATTTACGAATCGGGATTTTACGAATACGATTCCAAACTGGCATTCCTTTCGCTGACGAGCTGCCAGGATTTTCTGGAAATGGGCGACGCCGTTTCGGGCATCGACATTGTCGTGCGGGACATCTACAAGGCGGACGTCATCGCCCGCCAGATCCAGAACCGGCTGGGCTTCCCCTTTTACGCCCAGAACTGGATGCAGATGAACAAAAATCTGTTTTCGGCGCTCAAGCTGGAGAAGCGCGTCATGTTCATCATTCTGAGCCTGATTGTGCTGGTGGCCGCCTTCAACATCATCAGCGCGCTCATCATGATCGTCATGGAAAAGAACAAGGACATCGCCATTTTGAAATCCATGGGGGCCACCTCCGCCAACATTATGAAAATATTCATCTACCAGGGACTGATCGTCGGGGTGGTGGGAACCTTTTTCGGCTGTATTGCGGGGCTTGCGGTCGCGCTCAACCTTCAGAAAATTTCCCTGTTTGTGGAAAGAGTTTTTAATTTCAAAATTCTGCCGGGCGACGTGTACTACCTAAGCGAGCTTCCGTCAAAAGTGAATTACGGCGACGTGGCCGTGATTGTCGCGGGCACACTCGTGATCTGTTTTCTGTCCACGATCTATCCATCATGGAGAGCTTCCCGGCTGGACCCGGCGGAAGCCCTGAGATATGAATAATCCCATGGTCTTGCGGCGCATATGATTAAACTGGAAAAT
>JAAZOZ010000208.1 GCA_012797505.1 Smithella sp.
CGACGAAAATGGACAATCTGGACCGCTGCCGCAACCGGAAATAAACCGTTGCTTTTCCCGACATTGTTCCCTTCGCGTGCGTCCGTCCGCGGGGGGATTTTTGTGCAACCCTTCCTATCAAGCTTGCTCCGGCGAAATCAACGGAGCTGATGGAATCATGAAACTGAAAACCGTTCTTGTTTTTTTTCTGCTTGCGGGCGCGCTGTTCTTTTGGTCCTGCACCAGCACGCCTTATCACCGGGATCAGGCGGACATTCATTTGCAAAAAGGCATTGCTTTCATTCAGGCCGGAAAGTATATCGGCGCGCTTGCCGAGCTTCTGGAAGCGGAAAAAAACGCCCCCGATGATCCGGAGATCCGTTATTATCTGGGTATTGCCTACCTTGGCCGCGGCATGAAAGACCAGGCGATGGAGCAGTTTCAAAAGGCCGTCTCTCTGAAGGAAAATTATTCCGAAGCCCATAATTACATCGGCGTCATGCGGATGGACGAGGGCCAATGGCAGAAGGCCATTGAATCGTTTGACCGGGCGCTGAAGAATCCGGTTTATACGACGCCCGCGTTTGCGCTGTACAACTCCGGAATGGCCTATTTCAATCTTAAGAATTATGATATGGCCCTGTCGCGGTATCGTCTGGCCCTGAGCCAGGACGGAGTGGCCGACTGGCAGCCGCAGATCGAACTGAACATCGGCCTGGCCTATCTGCGAAAATCGGATCCGGTCCGGGCCCGCGAGCATCTGGAAAAAGCGGTGGCGCTCAACCCCTCTCTTTATGAGGCTCATTTTTACCTCGGGGAGATTTCACTGGATCTGCGGGACAAGGCCAAGGCCAAAAAATCCTTCGAACAGGTGATCAAACTTGCGCCGCAATCGGCTTTGGGGCAAAAATCCATGGAGTATCTAAAGACTTTGCCGTAACCCGCCGGGAAACCCGACTGATTTACAGGAACGCCCTTCATGCAGCAAACCTCCCAGAACGCATTTTCGCGAAGACGGTCTTCTCTGCAAAGAAAAATTCCCCGCTGGGGAGCGGACGGAATTCTTTTCACCGACATCTGCAACATCCGCTATCTTTCAGGATTTACAGGCAGTGAAGGCCTGCTGATAACAGGCCGGGACGAAACCCGGCTGCTGGTGGATGGACGATACACGGCGCAGGCCCGGACGGAGGTTTGCGGGATTCCCGTTTGCGAATTTGCCGACAAGCTGGAGGGCATCGAACAGGCAGCCGCAAAAATGGGCCTTCAAAAAATCGGCTTTGATCCGTTGCACATGAACGTGAGCGACTATGACCGGCTGATCCGGCGATTGAAAAACGTGAAGCTGATTCCCCTGGGCGAAGAGGCGAGGATGCTCCGGGCCCGCAAGGACGCCGCGGAAATTTTCCTGATGAAAAAAGCGGCGGAGATCGCGGCAAAGGCGGTAAGGGGGCTGGCCTGCGCCCTGCGGCCGGGCTGGACGGAGAGAGAAGCGGCCCTGTATCTGGAAACGCTGGCGCGGCAGGGGGGCGCCGACCAGGTCGCCTTTGAAACCATTGTTGCCTCCGGAGAAAACGGGGCGTTTCCGCACGCGCGGCCGACGAACCGGAAGATCCGGCGCGGGGATTTCGTCGTGGTCGATTTCGGCGTCCGCTGTCAGGGGTACTGTTCCGATGAAACCTGCACCTTTGCAATTGGGGAATTGACACGGGGTCAAAAAAATGCTTATCGTGCCGTCAAGCGGGCTCATGATGAAGCCATCGCCGCCATCGGGGCGGGCGCGGCCGCGGCGCAGATTGATGCGCTGGCGCGCCGGACGCTGGGGAAAAAATACAGCCGCTATTTTGTTCACGGGACGGGCCACGGCGTAGGGCTGGAGGTTCACGAGGCGCCGCGTCTGGCGCCGACGTCGGGCGATGTTTTGCAAAGCGGCATGGCTCTGACGGTTGAACCCGGCCTCTATTACCCCGGTCTGTGGGGTCTTCGGATTGAAGACACGGTGGTTGTGAAAAAAAACGGTTGCGAAATGATTACCTCGATGAGCAAAGACCTCATCACCATTGAATAGCATTGAGGTTGACCTGTTATGAAGGTATTTCCAGAAGACCTGCTGTACAGCCGCGAACATGTGTGGGTGCGGGTTGACGGAGACATGGCAACGCTGGGGATTACGGATTACGCCCAGGAGAGTCTGGGGGAAATTCTATCCGTTGAATTTCCTGAAATCGACACGTATGTGGAGCGCGACGAAGCCTTCGGCTCCATCGAATCCACCAAGGCGGTGGTGGACCTGATCGCTTCGGTCAGCGGGACCATTGTCGGCGTCAACGAAGACATCAACGACGACATCGGCATCGTCAACAGCGATCCCCATGACACGGGATGGCTGGTGGTGATCGAGATGGACGACATGGAGCAGCTCGATGATCTTCTGGACGCCGCAGGCTATCACGATTATATTCTGCGGCAGGAAGCGGACTGAAGCCCTTCTATGACCTGGCGGCTCATCCCGTATCAATCCCATAGCGCCTTTCAAAACATGGCCATCGACGAGGCCATTTTCCGGGAAACCCTGAAACATCAAAAACCGCCGACGCTTCGTTTTTTCGGCTGGCATCCGGCGGCGGTTTCCGTCGGCTATTTTCAGGACGTTCCAAAAGAAATCCATGTCGGCCGGTGCCGATCGGCCGGAGTCGATATGGTTCGCAGGATGACCGGCGGGAAAGCCGTTTATCACCAGGATGAAATCACCTATTCGCTTTCGGCCGGACCTTGGGAGCGCCGGTTTCCTGACGGCATCGTCCGGACGTATGAGATCATCAGCTCCTGCCTGGCGCGCGGCCTGTCTGAACTGGGCATCCACGCGATGCTGGCTGAAAAAAGCGCTTTGGCCCGAAAAAAGGAAAGAGCGCCCTGCTGTTTTTCCGAGCCTGCCGGAAAGGAGCTTACGGTGGACGGCCGGAAAATCTGCGGCAGCGCACAGGTCCGGTCGCACGGGGGGTTTCTGCAGCACGGATCGCTTCTGATGACGTTCGATCCGGCCGCGACCGCCGCCCTGATTCAGTCGCCTGCGCCGCCGGAACAGTTGAGAAACCGAGCAGTCGGCGTAAATGAGCTGGTCGAGACTCCCGTAAGCGCGGAAGAGCTCTGCGAAGCTCTGCGGAGGGGGTTTTGCGACGCGCTGGGGGTCGATTTTTGCGAGGGGGAATTGACGCCGGAAGAAAAGGCGATGAGCGACCGGCTGGTTAAAAAATACGAAAGCGACGCCTGGAACCGGGAGCGAAAAAAAGAAGACGGTCCGGCCGTTTAAAGGCATCGTATTTTTGTTGCAATTTCCATCGGGATCGCATATAGGAAAACCTCCAAGGCGTGCGGCGAAAAAAGAAACGACGGCCCAGCGCCGAGGGTAAATTTGACGCGGATAATCGCGGGAAAGTTTTTTGAAGGGACTTTCCGGGCAGGGAGCGTGATTTAAAACCGATTGGAAATTTCAGGGTAGTTGACGGCGCAGGCGTTGTGCCGGACTGCCCTTTTTTTGCGTTTAAAAGGCAGATGAGCGTCATCCTTCGACAGGGATCCTTCGACAGGCTCAGGATGACACAAACAGCTCACAGGATGACATTGATTTGAAAGTCAATATTCATTATTCATGAGGAGGCAAACATTGGAAGTAAAAGTCATTGACAACGACGTGGAGAAAGCGCTTAAAATTCTCAAGAACAAACTCTCAAAAAGCGGATTGTTCAAGGAACTGAAGGTTCGCCGGGCCTATGAAAAGCCCTCGGTCAAGAAGAAAAGAAAAACCATTGAAGCGCGCCGCAGACTGGCAAAAGTTCAGCGCCGCCGCAGCAATTAACAAAAAAACAGCGCGGATTATTCAATCCGACCTCCCGTCGCGCCGGACAGGCGGACGGCCTGTTCCCCGGCGGAGCCGGCGAGGGGGCGCCCGAACGTTGGATCGCCCTTCGCGAAGCGACCCGTCGGATCCGGCGGCATCATGAAGGAGGGAACCGCATGGAAAAGCAATACCTCATCGATGAATTGTCCAGGGAAGAGTCATGGCGGATCTTCCGCATCATGGCGGAATTCGTGGATTCGATCGAGGACCTTTCGCGGGTTCAAAACGGCGTGACCGTTTTCGGTTCAGCCCGTGTCAAGCCGGGGGATCCGTATTATCAAATGGCGGAAAAACTGGGGAGGCTTCTGGTGCAAAACGGATTTTCCGTGATCACCGGCGGAGGCCCCGGCATCATGGAAGCGGCGAACAAGGGCGCGGCGGAAGCCGGCGGCCGGTCCGTGGGGATGAACATCAAACTGCCCTTCGAACAAAAGCCCAATCCTTACGCCAATCTGCAGATCGATTATAAATATTTCTTCATCCGCAAGGTGATGTTCGTCAAGTATGCCGTTGCCTATATCATCATGCCGGGCGGCTACGGCACCATGGACGAGTTTTTTGAAGCCCTCACGCTGATCCAGACCAAGCGGGTGAAAAGCTTTCCCATCATCGTGATGGGCCGCGAATACTGGCGGGGGCTTCTGGACTGGCTGAAAAACACTATGCTGCGGGCAAACATGATCCTGCCCTTTGACATTGAAATGATTCAAATCATCGATGAGCCGGAAGAAGTCGTTAAACACATTCAAAAATACGTCATTGTATAGACGCCACCCGTTTCCCCGCCGGGAGAGCCGTTGATGTCCCTGGAAAAAGTCCTGCTTGATCTCAAAAAGGGCAAGGTTGCGCCCTGTTATCTTCTGTATGGAGAGGAAGAATATCTGATCCAGGAATCGCTCCGCGATATCCTGGACCTTCTCGTGCCCCCGTCCGACCGGGATTTCGGCCTTTTTTTTCTCGACGGAAGCGAGGCGGATTTCGATCTGCTCCGGGACCGTCTTTCGGCGCCGTCGCTTTTGGGCGGCCGCAAAGTGGTCGTCGTCAAAAACACGGAAATATTTCAATCCCGCGAAAACCTGGGAGACCTGATCCAAAAAATCCGCGAGAACCTCGGGGAGAACCAGGATAAAGCCGTTCGGTCATTCCAAATGTTTTTGAAGCTGTCGGGATTTGCGTGGGAGGACCTGCGGGGCGCAGGATGGCAGAAAATTTCCGATGAACAATGGGCCGGCGCCGTGGAAGACGACCCGGGAGACGACCGGCACACGTGGCTGCCGCGGATCGTTGAAATCTGCGCCGGCCGGGCCATGACGTCCGGCGGCGACGCCGATCTCTCCGATTCGTTTGAAAAGCTCCTTGCCGGCGGACTCCCGGCGGGGAATTGCCTGATGCTGACCGCTGAAGCGGTGGACAGGAGAAAAAAGATCTTCAAGGTCATCGACAGGACGGGCGTGGTCCTGCATTTCGGCAAAATCAAGGAAGCCGCCACCCGGGAAACGCTCAAAAGCGAAGCGCAAAAGCTGCTGAACGGCTGCGGAAAGAGTCTGACGTCCGGGGCCTGGGCCGCGCTGGGAAAAAAGACGGGATTCCAGCTTCGTCCTTCCCTGAATGAGCTGCAGAAGCTCGTCGTTTTTGCCGGGGAAAAGACCGTGATCGACGAGGAGGACGTTGAAACCGTTGTCGGCAAAACCAAAGAAGACAGGATTTTTGATCTGACGAACGCTTTGAGCGAGAAAAACGCGAAGGCGGCGCTTCTGGCGCTCCAGTCCCTGCTGGAGCAGGGCGAGCAGCCTTTGATGATCCTGGCCATGATCAGCCGGGAGATTCGTCTGCTGCTGCAGGCGTCCATCCTGACGCAATCCGGCAAACTGCCCCCCGTGACGCCGGGCATGGAATTTCCCTCTTTTCAAAAAAACGTCTATCCCTCCGTTTCGGCCATGGCGCAAGGCATGGCCCGCAAAGAAGATTTGCTGGTCGGCAAGCATCCCTTTGTGATTTTCAACGCGCTGCGTCACTGTCGACGGTTTTCCTGCCCCGTCCTGATCGGCTATCTGGATGAGTTGCTGGAAATGGATCGCGCCATGAAATCCTCGGCCACGGACCCGCAGCTTCTGCTGGAGCGGTTTCTGATCAAAGCCTGCGCTTAAAGTTTGCGGATCCTGGCCCTAGTCTGTTTTTCGGCGCGGGAAAGTCTGCGGGCAGGCCCTTTTTTATGTCCGACGCGGCCGCTCGCGTCCTCTTCCTCTTCCTCTTCCTCTTCATCTTTCCCGAAGGCCATGTCGTCTTCCGGCATCGCGAGCTGCCGGTCCACAACCGATTCGAATTCCGGCGAGGGCATTGCGGCTTTGCCCCGACGGACGGCATAGGAGACGATTTCGCGGTCGGAAGAAACCACCAGAATTTCCTCGTCCGAAGAGGCGATGATTCTTTTGAGAACATCGTCGGCTTTGACGCCTTTGGGCGAATAAATCATGTCAATGCCGGCGCTGTAATCGCGCTCTTCCCGGGCGGAGCCTCCCACCCAGCCGTCAAAAACAACGGTAATCCGGTGATCTTTCCGGGTTCGGTACTGCGCCAGCCAGTCGATGAGCGCAGCGCGTCCTGCTTCGAGGCTGTGGCGTTCGAAACGACGCAGACGAATGGACTGCCGGATCAGATTATAGCCGTCGATGTAAATATGCATGGGGGATTTTTGCACATTGAAGCGGCGGATTCAATGAAAAAAAGGCAGGTATTTTTCTTGACGGGAGGCTTGTCCGTCTGTTACCGTCGGGCACGTTTGACGGTTTCGTAAAAAGTCATCTTGTCCCTCTTTTGTCATGCTGAGCCTGTCGAAGCATGACGTGATATAGAGTACTTACGTTCACCCTTCGACGGGCTCAGGGTGACAGTGGTGATTTTTTACGGGTTCATCACGTTTTGAAGGGCAGTTAAAAAAGCGGGAAACCGCTGAACAATAAACCATTCGGAGGTTGTTATGGACATTAAAAAAATATGCGTGTTGGGCGCAGGGTTGATGGGCAACGGCATCGCGCAGGTTTGCGCGGCGGCAGGTTATGAAGTGACGCTGCGGGATATTGAACAGCGTTTCATCGACAACGGCATGAACACCATCAGGAAGAATCTGGGCCGCGACGCGGAAAAAGGCAAGATTACCAAAGAACAGATGGAGGCGATTCTGGGCCGGATCAAGCCGACGCTGGATGTCGGGGAGGCCGCCAAAGACGCGGACATTGTCGTGGAAGTGGTCATCGAGCTGATGGACCTGAAGAAAAAGGTATATGCGGAACTCGAAGCGGTGGTTCCCCCGCACTGCCTTTTTTTCACCAACACTTCGGGATTGAGCATTACGGAAATGGCCGCCATCACGAAAAGGCCGGAGCGCTTCATCGGCACCCATTTCTTCAATCCGGTTCCGGTGATGAAGCTCCTGGAAGTCATCCGCGGGCAGCAGACCTCCGATGAGACGGTGGAAATCGCCAAAGCCTGGGGAAAGAAGCTGGGCAAGGAAGTCGTCATGGTCAACGAAGCCCCCGCCTTTGTCGTCAACCGCATTCTGTGCTCCATGATCAACGAGGCTTTTTTTGTGCTGGATGAAGGTCTGGCCACGGCGGAAGACATCGACAAGGCGATGCAGTTGGGCTGCAATCATCCCATCGGCCCGCTGGCGCTGGGCGACCTGATCGGTCTGGACACCCAGCTTCGGATTTGTGAGGGCATGCACCGCGAGCTGGGCGACAAGTACCGCCCGTCGCCGCTTTTGCGGAAGCTGGTCCGCGCCGGCAATCTGGGGCGCAAATCCGGCCGCGGCGTTTATGACTACAGCAAGAAATAATTTTGACGACCTCGTAAAAAGTCAATTTCGCACCCGTTTTGTCATACCGGCGAAGGCCGGTATCCAGTAATTACAATGAGTTATGGACCCCGGCGCCTGCCCCGTACTGCGATACGGGGTTCGCCGGGGTGACGATTTTGATCACTTTTTACCAGTTTACCAAGAAATGATTTTCGTCAGTTTGCTTTCCCCGAGAACAATGGGTTGCAACCCATCGTTCTAATTGATGAATTCAAGGGAATTGCAGGGAACGGTCGCGACCGTTCCCCGCAAAAGCCCCATTAAAGAAATTTATGATTTGTTGGCTTC
>JAAZOZ010000018.1 GCA_012797505.1 Smithella sp.
GCATCCGGTCCGGCGCTCCTGATTCTCGTCTGCCTGATTCTCAAGCGCTGGGGATGTTTCGACGCCGGGGAAAAGGCCATTCAGACGCTCGCGAAAATCGTTGCCTATGCGCTGGCCGTGAGCATTTTCTTTGTTCTCGTGGAACTGTTTACGGTGTTTTACAGCCAGATCCCGGAGCATATGCATCATTTTCAGTACCTCTTTGCGGGGCTCGACGGTCGTTACAACCTTGTTGCCTGGATGTGGACCTTTGCCGTTTTATCGATTGCCGCTTTTGTCATCCTGATCTTCCCCGGGGTCCGCCGGAAGGAAAGCTGGCTGGCGCTGGCCTGTGTTCTTGTGTTTGTCTCCCTCTGGATCGAAAAGGGGCTGGGTCTGGTGATCACCGGCTTTATTCCCTCTCCGCTGGGAGCGATCACTGAATATTCCCCGACGGGACCGGAAATCGCCATCACCCTGGGCGTCTGGGCCGCCGGCTTTTTGATGCTGACGCTGTTTTACCGGATTTTTACGAGTGTGCATTTTGAAAGGGAGAATCGATGAAGCCGAAACGGGTCGTCATCATTGGAGCATCCGCCTGCGGCGCGAAAGCCGCGGCGCGCATCAAAAGGCTTCGTCCGGATTATGATGTTGCCGTTCTTGATCGCAGCTCCTATATTTCCTATGCCGCCTGCGGAATGCCCTACTATCTGGAAGGAAAAGTCCGCCGGATGGACGACCTGCTGAAAACCACTGACGGCATCGTTCGCGATACGCAGTATTTCAAAGATCTGAAAGACATCGCCGTTCATACCCATGTAAAGGCTTGCCGGATCGACCGCGAAAACAGGCGGATTATGGCAACCAACACGGCGACAGGAAAATCCCTGACCTTTGACTATGACGACCTGGTTCTGGCGATGGGCGCCGCGCCCAAGATGCCCCCGATACCGGGAGCAAGTCTTCAAGGCGTGCATCACCTGACCCGCATGGAAGATACGGAAGTGATCGCCCGGGAAGTCCAAAATCGCGAACACGGCCGCGCCGTTATTGTCGGCGGAGGATTTATCGGCGTCGAAGCCGCGGAAGCCCTGAAAGCAAAGAAATGGGAGGTGGCGCTGCTGGAGCGCGAAAGCCAGCTCTTCCCGGGCATGATTGATTTCGAGATTGCGGCGATGATCCGGGAACATTTTTACGAGCAGATGGTGGAGACGGAGTTCGACGCCGGGATTCTGTCCTTCGAAGGAGAGAACGGACAAGTCCGGAAAGTCATCACCCGGCATCATTCGTATTCCGCCGATCTCGTCATCGTTGCAGCGGGGCTTGCCCCCGAGACGGAGCTGGCGCAGGCTGCCGGTCTGGAACGGGGAGAAACCGGCGCGTTGAAAGTCAATGCGCAGATGCAGACCAGCGACCCGGCTATTTATGCCGGCGGTGACCTGGTTGAAAACGTGCACATCGTCACGGGGAAGCCCTGCTACATTCCGCTGGGCTCCACCGCCAACAAGCACGGCCGGGTGATTGCCGACAATATCTGCGGCATTCCGTCGACGTTTCCCGGCGTACAGGGCACGTTCATCTGCAAGGCGTTCGATTACGCCGTCGGCGCCACCGGACTTTCGGAGGCGCAGGCAAAGCGAATGGGGATCGACGCATTTGCGATTTCCGTTTGCGGATTTGACAAGGCTCACTACTATCCGAACAGTCAGATCATCGCGCTGAAATTGATCGTTGAAAACGGCTCGCATAAGCTTTTGGGCTTGCAGGCTGTGGGGAAAGGCGATGTTGCGCGCCGCATCGATGTGGCCGCCACAGCAATAAGATTGGGGGCAACGATTTCGGATGTCGATGATTTGGATATGGCTTATGCGCCTCCGTTTTCGCCGGCGCTGGATGTATTTGTCACGGCGCTCAACGTCGCGCAAAATGTGAAATCCGGCATGATGAAGCCGGTGACCGCACAGGAGGCCAAAAAACTTCTGGAGGAAGACGACAGCGTTCTGATGATTGACGTCCGGTCGGATCTGGAATTCCGGCGCGCGCACATCAGCAGCCCCAGGGTTGTCAATATTCCTCTGGATGAACTGCGCCGGAGAATTCAGGAAGTCCCGAAAGACAAAAAGATAATTTGCGTCTGTCTGCTTGGTTTACGGGGATTTTCGGCTCAGCGGATTCTGGAGGGGGCCGGCTACTCCGACGTCCGGACGCTGGAGGGCGGGATATTTTTGTGGCCCTGGAAAGAAGATCTGGATTGAGGCTTTCGTCCATGAAAATATGGGTTTTCAATTTAGGAAAAGAACGTGTCTCAAAAAGACACTTAACGTTTGAATGTATTGGAGGTTGAAAATGAAAAAAATCAAAATGACACCCAGTGAAGCAATTGTCGAAACCCTGCTCGCCGAAGGCGTGGATCATGTCTGCGGCATTGTAGGTTCGGCTTTTATGGACATGCTGGACCTCTTCCCGACGGCGGGCATTAAATTCATTCCGGTCCGCCACGAGCAAAGCGCGGCCCATATGGAAGACGCCTACTGCCGCATATCGGGACGCTGCGGCGTGGTCACGGGCCAGAACGGCCCCGGCATCACCAACATGGTGACGTCGGTGGCGGCGGCCAATATGGGCCACACCCCCCTGGTGATTATCTCGCCTTCAGCGGGAACACCGACCATCGGCTGGGACGGCTTCCAGGAATGCGACCAGATGTCCGTATTTCGCGCGATCACCAAAGCCGTCGTTCGCGTGCCCCATCCGAAAAGAGCGGCCGACTGCCTGAGAACGGCTTTCCGCATTGCCTACGCCGACCGGGGCGCCGTCCTGTATGATATCCCCCGCGATTATTTCTACGGTGAGCTGGAGGAAAAAATTCTAAAGCCTTCGCAGTATCGTGTGGACGCGCGCGGCTGCGGTTCCATCGAGCAACTGGACCGGGCCGCCGAGCTTCTGTCCAGGGCGAAGAATCCTGTCATTGTCTCCGGCCGAGGCGTGGTGGATGCCGATGCGCTGGAGATCGTCAAAGCCATTGCCGAACACCTGACGGCGCCGGTGGCGGTGACGTATCTGCACAATGACGCGTTTTACGGAAACCATCCCCTGTCCGTCGGGCCCATCGGCTACATGGGTTCCAAGGCGGCCATGAAGACGCTCGCCAAAGCCGACGTCATGCTGGCCATCGGCACGCGGCTTTCCGTCTTCGGCACGCTGCCGCAGTACGACATCAATTACTTCCCGGAAAATGCGAAGATCATCCAGGTGGACATCAATCCCAAGCATATCGCCCGGACGCATCCCATCGAGGTCGGCATCATCGGCGACGCCAAGGAAGCTTCCGCGGAAATTCTGAAACGACTGAAGGCGCTGGACGGCAAACGCAAACCGGATGAGAAGCGCCTGGCGGCCGTAGCCCGGGAAAACAAGAAATGGGAAAAGGAAATTGTCGATCTGGCGATGGTGGACGGCAATCCCATGAACCCGCGCCGCGTTCTGCTGGAAATGTCGCGGGCGCTGCCGGACGACGCCATCGTGACGACGGATATCGGCAACGTCTCCTCGACGGCCAACAGCTACCTGAAGTTCAACCATCCTCGCCGGCATATCGCGGCGCTGACCTTCGGCAACACGGGTTTTGCCTATCCCGCGGCGCTGGGCGCGCAGATTGCCCGCCCGAAAGCGCCGGTGATCGCCATCATCGGCGACGGCGCGTGGGGCATGAGCCTTCACGAAGTCAGCACCGCCGTAGAGCATCATCTGCCCGTGATCGCCTGCGTTTTCCGCAACATGTGGTGGGGCGCGGAGGCCAAAAACCAGGTGGACTTCTACAACAACCGCTTTGTCGGCGTCGATATTCCCAACCCGGAAAGCTTTGTGCCGGTGGCCAGGGCGATGGGCGCCAACGCAATGCAGGTCGGCCGTCCGCAGGATATCCGGGAAGCTTTCCAAACCTGCCTGAAGAGCCGCAAGCCCACCGTGCTCGAATTCCTGGTGGACGGCAAGCAGCTCGCGCCGCCTTTCCGCAAGGATGCGCTGGCGCTGCCGACGCGATTCCTGCCCAAGTACGCCCATCTGGATTACCGCCACTGGGTTGATGAAGGAGGAACCGATGATTTATAATGACTTGAAAGGCAAGACGGCCCTGGTCACCGGCGCCGGCAAGAAAACCGGCATCGGCTACGCCATCGCCGAAAAGCTGGCCTCCTCTGGCTGCAATGTGATCATTGCCGACCTGGGCGCGCCGCCCGCGCCGGAAGGGCCCCCACAGCCGGTCGTCAGCGAAGAAATGGAAGCCATCGCCGCTGAACTGGCAAAGACTTATTCGATTCGCACACTGGCCGTCGCCGTCGATGTGGCGGACAATGCGGCCATCGGCGTCATGGTGGAGACCATCAAAAAAAACTTCGATCACATCGACATTCTCTGCAACAACGCGGGAGCGTCCTTCGGCGTCCCCAACACGGTGCTCGGTTACGACGAAGCGGCCTGGATGAAAACGATCGACGTGAATCTCTTTTCCGTCTTCCGCATGTCACGGGCCGTTTTTCCCCTGATGGCGGGCAAACCGGCCTCGATCATCAACACGGCCTCGCGGGCCGGCAAGGTGCCTCCCATTTTCAACAGCGCTTACGCCGTAGCCAAGGCGGGCGTCATCATGCTGACCAAAGTCATGGCCAAAGAACTGGGCGGAAGCGGGATTCGGGTCAACGCCATCTGTCCGGGACAAATTGCCACGGATCTGGAAAAATGGCGATTCGGCCTGGAGGCATCCTTTTTCGGCACAACGATCGAAGAGCGGGAAAAGGAAATGTGCAAGACCATTCCGCTGGGATACATCGGTCTGCCGAGCGACGCGGGCGATCTGGTCGCATTCCTGGCGTCCGACGCCTCCCGCTACATTACCGGCCAGGCCGTCAATCTTGATGGAGGCCAGTGCATGGAA
>JAAZOZ010000209.1 GCA_012797505.1 Smithella sp.
ATTTCCCGGTTGGCAGCCGCTGAAATGCTTTGAGCCAGAACAATCCCCTGATCTATCAGCTGTTCTTTAGGAAACTTTTGCCCCTTCTTGGGTTTTATGACTTGCCCAAGCCAGCTGTCTACGGTCTTGCCGTCACCATCATCGCCTGCCTCAACTGCCAGCACAGTGATTTCGTTGACAGCAGTGCTGTCCGTCCCAACATAGGACCAGGACTCGGGTTCAGGTTCTGAAGGGTTAATGATTGCTGGAGCTGTTTGAGCCTCCGCTTCATTCGCAGGTCTTACAACTTCGCTATTTTCTTGTTTTGTTAAATCTACATTTTTATTAGACATTTTCAAATTCCTCCTAATAGAGCTATGGTTGAATGGTTGCTGGTTTCCGGAAATAAAAAAGCCACCCCCGTTGCCAGGAATGGCCTCTTTCTATCCGCTGCGTTCCGCTTATGTTAGCTCGTTTGCATCACCTCCTCCCTTATTAAAAAGTTGGTTTCCCTATTTAAGAAACCATCACTGCATCCGATCTGAGCCTCTTGACGGTGTAATTACAAACCACAATTTTTATAATTGCCGTAAAGTTCCAATTTTTCCCATTGGCGTTGTTGGCTTGGATCATCAATGTGATATTCAAGGTCAGCCTTCGTTAGTTTAATATTGCTTAACGATGAACCACAGCTCTTCCGCGGAACTTTTCCGTATCTGAGGAATTTCCGCCGCGCCGACTTTGATAAATTGTTGTTTGACATCTTGTTTCCCTCCTTATTTAATCATTCCGGTAAAATTACCAAAGCTCAATTGAACAGATAAGAGAATAAACTCAATGTGATGCCCTTTCAGTCTCACCACCTATTCGGGCATATGTGCATAAGATTACTTTTACTCCGTTCTAATCCACAGTTATTATTCGCCGACGGTCCAGCCAGCTTTCAACATCGCGAAGGTCATAAAGGCACTTCCGATCCAACTTTATGTATCGAGGTCCCTCCCCGCGCATTCGCAGATTGGCCAAGACACCTGCCGTCGTTCTCATCAATTCGGCCGTTTCCTTAGTTGTTAGATATCGACGCTCCATCGTCTACCCTCTTCGTAATTTTGTTGATTGTAAGTTAAACTATTGAAATCATTATATCTACATGTGGGGTAGGCTATAGGGAACGGTCAAAATAGGCTATGGGAGGGGGAAAAATGAATTATTTGAAATTGACAGAACATAGATCGATGGGCTTTTTTAGATTAAGGGAAATTTCAAGCGGCTACGATTTCATCAAGAATATGCAAGTGAATCCTGATACATTTTTAAGGCATAATAATCACGAGCGGTTGGGCAGCGGTGGGTGGCCACAGTCCATGCCAGGTCTTTTTTGGGAGGGTAAAGTGATGAGTAACCGATAATCTTATGCAAAAATAGATCATTTCTGACGGCAAATATAGATTGAAGCGCAGCTTGGTGTTAGCTATGAGTTAGCAAAAATAAAAAAAGGGCTAACCATGAATGGCTAACCCCTTGATTTTACTGGTGGGTCAGGGCAGAATTGAACTGCCGACACTCGGATTTTCAGTCCGATGCTCTACCGACTGAGCTACCGACCCGAACATATGGCCAAACCTGTTTAAAGGCCGAAAACCTCTATAAAACTTGACTCCCTTTGTCAAGGCATTTTTTGCCCGTCCACCCCCGCCGCGCCGCTGGCAATAGGCGCTTCCGTCTTTTTTTCTTCCGGTTGTGAAGCGTTGACAGGGATGCAGCCGAATCCGGCGGGATTTTGCGGTCCTGATGAGGAATCGGGAATCGAAATTCCGGCTTCACTTCCCTGCGGTTCGCGAATGATCACTACCGTTCCGGCAATCTTGTCGTGCCAGCCCTGCTTCCTCCGGTCAAACGCAATCCAGAGATACCCGAGGCAGAAAACGAGGCTGGAGACCAGGTAGCCGACCGATCTCAAAAATGCCGTGCCGAAGGAAATCGACTCCCCGGTGACGGAGACCACCTGCAGGCCCAGCAGCCTTTTTCCGGGTGTGCGTCCGGTCGAACCGTGAAAATAGGTAAAGTAGGCGATATTGACGGCAAACGTCAGAACCCAGATCCAGGCGGTCAGCGAAGCCAGCTTGGCCGGGTCCGTCATCTGGGCGACGATCGCCCTGCCGTCGCCGGTCATTGCGCCGGAAATGTAGGCCACGCCTGCCACAACCCCCAGAAAGATGATCACGACGCTGACGATGAATCCGTCGATCATGTACGCGATGAAACGGCGCCAGAAGCCCGCGAATGCGTATGTTGTCATGTCCCGATCCCTTCCGCGACGTCGCTGAATATGCCTTTCTCGTACTGGATGATCGACAGAATCGCCGCCGCCGCTGTTTCCACTTTTAAAATCTGCCGGCCGAGGCTCACGGAAATAAAACCGCTTTCCCTGGCCCGATCCACTTCCTCCCGGGTAAGTCCGCCCTCCGGCCCGACAATAATAAAATAATGCGCCGCGCCGTCAAACCGGCCATCGGACAAAACCTCCCGAATCGTTAGCCGGTCCTCTTCCTCCCAGAAAATCAGCTTGCGCGCGCCGGAATCCGCGCGTTTCAGCATATCGGCAAAGGACAATACCGGCTCCACCACGGTCACGCTGGAACTCCGCGTACAGCGCGCCGCCTCCTGGACGATCTTTTGCCAGCGGGCAACTTTTGCCGACGATTTTTCCCCTTCCATCCTTCGGACGGAACGCGCCGCCGCCACGGGAATGATGACATCCGTTCCCAGCTCCGCGGCCGTCCTGACGATCCCGTCCATTTTCCCCGCCTTCGGAATGCCCTGGGCCAGCGTCACGCGGATTTTCCTTTGAACCGGCGGGAGGGACGCGCCAAGACGGACCGTCACTCCCGACGCGCTGAAATTTTCGATGCGGGCTTCAAACTCATGGCCATAACCGTCAAAGACCAAAATGGCGTCGCCCGGTTTCAGGCGCAGAACCGTCTTCAGATACCGGAGATGATCCGGGCCGAGCACGCATTGCGAAGCATTTTGCAGCGTCTCGGGACTGTAGATTCGGGGCAATGTCAACGTCAGGCACTTTCCGAGAGCTTTGCAGAATCCTACAACTCCAGCACCTTTGTCATACCGGAGCAGGCCGGTATCCAGTATGATCAAGTATTTCCTGGATTCCAGCCTTCGCGGGAATCCAGGAAAATGGAGTTGTGCAAAGGTCCCTTTTCCGTCAAAATGATTGGCCTGCCGCCCGGAAGCGATCAGGATGGTCCGCTGTTTTCTTTGCGCAGCACACAGCAGACCCATTCTTTCTCGGTCAGCCGACGATACTGAACCAGCGGCGCAACCATGAAATGCTCTTCCATGGCGGGCACGTCGGCCTCAATTATTCCTGAAATAATCAGATAACCGCCGGGCAGAAGCTGACGCACCAGATGCGGACGCATCTTCAGCAGCAATTTGGCCGTCAAATTGGCAATGATCAGATTGCGCGGCTGACTCATTTGCGCCGCGTCTTTGTTGCAGATTTTGATTCGGTCTTCCACCGCGTTGATGAGCGCGTTCTGCGCGGCAATTTCCGTGGCCCGAGGGTCGTTGTCCACGCAAATCACATCCTGCGCGCCCATTTTGGCGGCGGTAATGCCCAGAATGCCTGTGCCGCATCCGGCGTCCAGCACCTTCCATTCGCCGATCGAACGGTCATTCAGAATAATATCCTCAATCGCTTCCATGCACATGCGGGTGGAAGCGTGCTGACCGGTTCCGAAAGCCATGCCCGGATCGATTTCCACGACAATGTCGCGGCTGTCCGGCGCGTATCGTTCCCACGTCGGCTTGACGACAATATTCCTGCACACGCGGATCGGCTTGAAATACTTTTTCCACTGCTCTCCCCAGTCGGGATCGGTGATGGTTTCGGTAGAAAGCGCGGGGGCTGCTGCATCCGGAAAGATTTCTTCAAGGCTTTTGAGATATTTTTGAACCGCCTTCATCCGTTTTTCGGTGCGCGCGTCCGCGGGGAAAAATGCGTTGATGATTTCCGGTCCGGTAGACTCGGGAAAATCATCGGCGCCGGGCGGCATCAGCGATTCGGAAAACACGCCCTGCGCGCCTGTTTCTTCCAGAAAATTGCCGAGGGCGTCGATTTGTTCGGCGGGCGCCGAAATCTGAATTTTCAACCATTTTTCGGGTTCTTTTTGCGTCATGGTCCAGCCTTCAATGCTGTAGTGAAAAAAACCGGTTTTTATATAGCCTGTTCTTTCAAATATATCAAGTCGCGCGGGGCAGAGCCGGGCGGTGCGTAAATCCAAACCGGAGGGGCATTCCTTCTCTGTGTGAGGAAATCCGCCGGACAGGTTTTGGCACCGGCCCGGACTTGGCCGTCCGTCAGGATTTGGCTTGACAAAAACAAGCCCGGGGACTTATTTTGACACCGGTAATGCTACCTGCCGGGAAACAAAGACCGTTTCCGTGATGAAGGCCGTCTTAAAACCACGGGAAACGGCATCTTCGGTGATCCGGCAGAAAAGCCTGATTGCGCAAACCTTTTTACCGGGAGGCAACCATGAAAACCGCACTGGCAACCGAAGTTCATCTGAAAGAGCCCAAAGCATTATCCGGCCGTATCCAATGGCTTCGCGATTATTATTTCCGGGGAACCGAGCGGCCCTGGAACAACGAATTCACCTGTTGGACAACCGGAACCCCCTGGGACGTGATCTACAATGAAATGACGTTTTACATTGTGCCGGAAACCTACACGCTGCTCAACACGCTGGGCGCCTCCTATCTTCAGGCCGCGCGGCCCGTGTCGCTGCATCCGGATTTCTGGAAATGGTCCCTTGTGGAGCGGCGGGCCTGGTTTGTGAAGGAAGCCATCGTAAACTGCGTGCCGCAGGAAATCCTGCCGGGGGATTTGCTCGCCGGCGCGAGGTTCAATATTCAAACGTCCATGTGCTTCACAAAAGAGGAAAGCAGGGCCTGGCAAAAGCTGGTCAAGGGGAAAAACGGCGCAAGGGCGAAAATGAAATGGTTCCATGACCACGGATACGGAAACGCCGGGGCCACCAGCGGCCATCTGATCCCTGGCCATGAGCGGCTGCTGCAAATTGGCTGGAAAGGCGTCCACGCCGAACTGATGTCCCGGTATAACGCCCTCAGCAGCACTGAGCGAGCCGCATCCAAGGGCGCACAGCTCCGCGCCATGATGACCGCGTCCACCATGGCGCGCGATCTGGCCGGGAGATACCGGTCCCTGTGTGAGGATCTGGCGCAAAAGGAGACGGACGCCGTCCGGGCGGCCGAGCTTCGGACCATGGCCGCGAATCTGGCCCGCGTGCCGTGGGAGCCCCCGACGAATTTCTGGGAAGCCGTGCAGGCGCTCTGGATCAATCACATGCTGGTCATGACGGACGAGAACTACCCGGGCGCGGGCGTTTCCTTCGGCCGGGCGGACCAGTATCTTTACCCGTACTACGAAAAATCTCTCCGCGACGGCATGCAGAGGGATTGGACCAAGGAAATCCTGAAATGCTTCTGGGTCCACGCCAACACGGCATACGACGCCATGATCCGCAACGGCAATCAGGGCATTACCGCCGGCTTCGGCCAGTTGATCACGCTCTCCGGCCTGGGGGCCGACGGACGCGACATGACCAATGATCTGACTTACGCCATCCTGGAAGTGATCGATGAAATGTCGCCCATCCTGGAGCCCAAACCGAATGTACGGCTGCATCGCAACAGTCCCGAAGAGCTCTACGACAAAATCGTGGACATGATCGAATCCAGCCAGGGCGCGCCTTTCCTGTTGAATTTCGACGAGCGCTCCATGGCCGGCATGATGCTGGAGGCCCGGAAGGCGGGGCTTGCGCATCTGATCCACGAGGGCAACGTCCACGAATACGCGCCCGTCGGATGTCTGGAAAACACCATGGTCGGCAATGACCGCTCCGGAACCGTGGACAACAACCTCAATCTGCTCAAGGCCGTCGAGCTGGCGCTCACGGGCGGAAAAGATCTCCTGCCCTTTTATGATCCCATGACCGGAAAAACGGAAGCCATCCTGCAGGATGGCCCTAAAACGCCGGACACCGCATCGATGCAAACCTGGGAAGAATTCTGGGAAGCTTATGCAACCCAGACGCGATACATCATTCAAAAATGTGTTGACCTCTACGAAACGTCCGAATCCATCCGCGCCCGTTTTTTCCCCACGCCTTATCTTTCCTGCATGGTCGAGGGCTGCGCCGAGCAGGGGATGGACGTCACGCAGGGCGGCGCCCGCATCAGTTTCACCACGCTGGAAGCCGTGACCTACGCGACCACGGTCGATTCACTCCTCGCCGTCAAGTATCTGGTCTTTGATAAAAAAGTCTGCACGCTGCCCGAGCTGGCGGACGCGCTTCGGGCCAACTGGAAGGGGCACGAAGTGCTCCAGGCCATGGCCAAAAACCGCGCCCCCAAGTACGGCCGCGACGACGATGAGGCGGACGCGCTCGCCCTGCGCGTCATGCAGCTCTGGTGCGACGAAACGTGGCGGCACCAGACCAGGTCCACCGGGCGCAGGTATCGCCCGGGTATGCTCAGCTGGAACTACTGGGCGGGCGACGGCTACATTATGGCGGCCAGCGCCGACGGACGAACAAAGGGCCAGTTCCTTTCCAACGCGATCTGTCCGTCCAACGGGGCGGATACGCACGGTCCGACCGCCAACGCCAATTCCGTCGGGAAAGTGTTGGGCGGCAAAGCCAAAGACGGCCGGGGCGACTGGCTGGACTATCTGAACGTGCTGCCGAACGGGGCGAGCCATACGATCACGTTTAATCCGTCGATTCTTCGCGATCCGGTGCACAAGGATAAATTCAAGGCGTTTCTGAAAGGCTATACCCTGAACGGTGGAACCGCGTTGCAGATCAACATGCTGGATCCCGGCATGCTGAAAGACGCGCAGGACCATCCCGAAAACTACCGGCATCTTCTGGTGCGGATCACCGGATACAACGCCTATTTCACCACCGTGGGAAGGGAACTGCAAAATGAAGTCATTGAACGGGTCAGCCACCGGCAATTTTAAGGCGGACAAGCGATGACGCACGCCGAAGCGAAACAGGGCCGGATTCTGCAAATTCTCCGGATGTCCACGGAAGACGGGCCCGGCATCCGCACGAGCGTTTTTTTCAAGGGGTGCCCGCTTGGCTGCCTGTGGTGCCACAATCCCGAAAGCATCAGCCCAAAGCCTCAGATTCAGTGGCTCAAAACAAGCTGCATCGGCTGCGGCCTCTGCGTGGAAACCTGCCCGGAAAAAGCGCTGGAGAAGACGCCCGACGGCATCGTCATCAACCGGCTTGTCTGCACCGGCTGCGGCCTGTGCACGGAAGAATGCCCCACGACCGCCATGGAGCTTCTGGGCAGGAAATGGAGCGTGCCGGATCTCGTGCGCGAACTGGTCAAGGACCGCGTTTACTTCGACGAGTCCGGCGGCGGCGTGACGCTGTCCGGCGGAGAGGCGGCGCTGCAGCATGAATTCTGCCTGCCTCTTCTGAAAGAGCTGAGAGCCAAAGGCATTTCAACGGCCCTGGACACCTGCGGGCAGGCGCCTCAAAAAACGCTGGCCGCCCTTTTGCCGTATGTCGATGTCCTCCTGTATGATCTCAAGGAAATCGATCCGGAAAAACACAAAAGATTCACGGGAGCGGACAACGCGAAAATTCTGGAAAACGCCGTCTTCGCAGCGCGCTTCAAAAAAACGCACCCGTATCCGAAAACACTGTGGATCAGAACCCCCGTCATCCCGGGCGCAACCGACACGCCCGAAAATATCGCGGGCATCGGCCGGTTCATCCGCGAACATCTGGAGGGAGCGGTTGACCGCTGGGAGCTGTGCGCTTTCAACCATTTATGCCGGGACAAGTACAAACGGCTGGGGCTCAACTGGGCATTTGCCGGCGCACAACCCGTGGAAAAGTCGCTCATGGAGAGCCTGGCAAAAGTCGCGAAAGGCGCGGCGCCGGAGACGAACGTCTGCTGGAGCGGAGCGACAAGACTGGCGAAAAGCGCGGAGTCCAAAGAGCCGGCGGAGAAACCGAACAAGCGCCAACCGGCCTGCGCCGGCTGATCTCTAAAGGAAAGGAAAAAGCGCATGACCATCAAAAACCGTTTTTCCGAATCGGACATGAAGGCCTTCGCGCCGTCGGAGAAAGTCGGCATCATCGCGACCGTGACGCCGGCCGGCCTGCCGCACCTGTCGCTTCTGACCTCGGTCATGGCCTCCACCCCGACGCAGATGACCATCGGCGAGTTCTGCAAAGGGGTGAGCAAAGACTATCTGCAGCAGAGCCGAAAAGCAGGCTTTGCCATTCTGACGCTGGACAAAAAACTCTGGCGGGGGAAAGCCCTCTGGACCCATTTGAAAAAGGAAGGGCCGGAATACGAGGTATACAATCAACAGCCGATGTTCCGCTACAATACGTATTTCGGAATCAACACGGTCCACTATCTGGATCTGAAGGAAACGACGGAAGGAGCGCCGCTGCCTCTGGCCTCCATCGCAGCGTCGGCGATTCTGACCAAAATCGCGAAAGGCGCCGCCGCGCAAAACGCCGGAGCGAAGGCGCTTTCGCCATTCGGAAAAAATCTGTTCGACCGCCTGGACTCCCTCAAATTTTTGTCATTCATTGACGACGACGGATTTCCGGCCGTCATCCCCGTCATTCAATGCCAGGCCTGCGATGAAAACCGTCTGGCATTTTATCCCGGCGCGTTTGGGGAAGAGCTGGATCGACTGAAAGCGGGAAAGACGATGGCGATCTTCGGACTGACGATGCAAATGGAAGATGTTCTGGTCCGGGGCGTTTTCCGGGGCTATGCCCGCCGCCGGGGCATCCGGCTGGGAACGCTGGATATCGACTGGGTTTATAATTCCATGCCCCCCAATCACGGGCAGATCTACCCGCCGCTTCCCCTGAAAGCGGTGGTCCATTTCTGATTTCGCTTTGACGCGCTACCGGCTGGAACGCACCGGAAGAACCCTGACGTCGCGGTCCAGCCCCTGATGCGAACAGACGCTCTGGCCGCTGCTGAAGGAAAAAGTGAAAGCGTAGTAGCCGGCCATATCATACTGCGGCATCATGGAGATGCAGGTATCCGACGTCCACGGGCAACAGCCGCTTAGGGTGATGAGGGACGTGGCCATGTGAAGACCCCGGCCGTCGCGCCGCGAGCCGTCGTACAATCCCGCCAGTTCATTCTTCGTCGGCATCCGCCAGTCTGTGTATCCGCCCCCGCTGTAATTTTCACAATAGGATTTGGCGGCGGCCCAGTTGATGTCGTTGCCGTTGTCTTTATCGGCCCACATCAGGTTGGCGCCGGTATCCAGAACGGTCCCGTCGTCATACGCGACAAACCGTCCGTCCCTGCCGGTTTCATTGGCCGCGGACGCGGATCCGGCACAGACGAAAACCCCCAGCAAAATCCAGACAATCAGTAAAATTCCCCTTGTTTTTTTCATGATGATCCTCTCTGTGCGGCTACTTTTTAAAAACCCCTTCCATCACGATTTCATCCAATTTTTTTCGCGGCGAAGGAAATTCCCGTTTCTGAAGATAATCGGGAAGGTCCTCTTTCTTCCCGGGGTGGCCCACGGCAATCATCGCCTCTACGGCGTAATCATCGGGCACCCGCAGCACTTCTTTGGCTTTGTCGTAGTCAAATCCCTGCATACAGTGCACCACCAGATTTTTCAGCGATCCCTGCAGCGCGAGACTCACCCATGCGGCGCCCGCGTCATACGAATGTGTCCGCGCGGGGCTGCCCGAATCAAACGTGGTTTTGGAAATCACGGCGATCAGAACGGCGGCGTTTTTCGCCCAGATTTGGTTCCCCTCCGCCAGCAGATCAAAGAAAACCTCCCAGCGAGGCGTGTTGCGGCGGGCGTAAATAAACCGCCAGGGCTGATTATTGTTGGAGGAAGGCGCCCAGCGCGCCGCCTCAAAAAGGTTCAAAAGTGTTGCCTCATCGAGATCCCCACCGGACATGGCCCGGGGAGACCAGCGATGAAGAAATATTTCGTGGACGCCATTTTCCTGCTTGCGAAAGTCATTGATATTCATCGTTTACCTCCTGCAGCCTGATGATCCGGATGGTTGCCCTCTGATTCAGTCTCCCCGAGACTTTTCTTCGCCAGATGGCCGTCACAGAGCCATGTTTTTAAAAAGATTAACCGGTTTTATTCAGAATGCAAGCCTTTTTAAAAATAGTGGCACGGTAAATTTGTTCTCCCTTCAATGTATTGATTGGCAAGTGTTTTTTGTCATACGGAGATAGTCGAAGACGAGACGGACATTACGATTCAGCTCGCGCATTTTTTGAGCGACACTGGAGATCTTTTTCG
>JAAZOZ010000210.1 GCA_012797505.1 Smithella sp.
CACCCAACATACCGTGGACGGAGCGAAATGCATTTTATGCCGGACCTGCGAAAAAAAATGTCCGGTGAACGCCATTCACCCGGAAAAGCGTTCGGTCGATCACGACAAATGCCTGGCCTGCTTCGGCTGCCTGAACAACTGTCCGGCGGACGCCGTCGTGATGGCGTATGGCGGCAAAAAACTTTACGGTTTCCCGGAATATCTGCGGCGCAGGAAACTGAAGGTCCTGGAGCCGCCGGAGTTTCAGCATTGCAGGCTTTGAAGAACGGCGATCAAACCCTTTTGCGTCAGCCCATACAGTCCGTTCGAATGGTTCTGGAGCGCCCGTCCGCAGCCCATTTTGACGCGCTGGATGATTGGCTGAAAACCGCCCTGGATATTGATCCTGCCCCCTTTGTTTGCTACATTCCCCGGACCGCGATGACGCAGGAAACCTTTCCCGTTATGGAAACGGCCCGAAGGTGTCTGCTCGCGGCGCGAGCCCTCCTGCAGGCGGCCGGTGTGCCCTGTTTCGATCCCTGCGTCGTTTTTGGGATGATCAAAGATGAACGCCGGCCTTTCCACTGGATCGTTAAGGCCGGACTGGCCCGCATCGACGGAATTCCGGATGTCTGTTATACTTTGGCCGTTGAAGCGGCTATCGAAATCGTTCGAAACAGTCTGACTCGTGCCGAACTTCTGGCTCACGGGGAATCGCGGTGGTCCGAAGCAGAAAAGGCCCTGCGTCAACTGAAAAGCATGGTCATTTCGGGAAAATCGACGATTCCCCTGCTGCGGTGCGCTCACCAGTTGGACATTCCCTTTCTCCATCTGGGCGGTGGCGTGTATCAGCTCGGCTGGGGGGCAAAATCGCGGCGTCTTGACCGCAGCATCACCGAAGCGGAGTCGCTCCTGGGGGCCAAGCTGGCCCAGCACAAGGTCTGGTCCGCCGGACTGCTGCGCGCGGCCGGGCTTCCGGCGCCGGAACACGGGATTGTCGTTTCGGAGCGGGAAGCGGTTGGGATGGCCCGCCGTTTCGGGTGGCCCGTCATCGTCAAGCCGGTCGATCTGGACCGGGGCGAGGGGGTAACCGTCGGGGTCAGGGATGACACGGCCCTGCTTGCCGCGTTCACGAACGCCTTGCAAAGCTCGAAAATCAAACAGGTTGTTATCGAGAGAGAAGTTCCCGGCATCTGTCACCGGCTACTGGTCGCCAACGGACGCCTGCTCTATGCGGCCAAACGGCTTCCCAAGTCAGTGATGGGGGATGGACAACGGACGGTGGCAGAACTGATCGAGTCCGCCAATCAAGACAGGCTGAAAAAGGCGCCCTGGATGCGCTCCGAACCTTTCCCGGATGATGATATGGCCGTCCGGTCCATGGAAGTTGCCGGATTCAACCTCTCATCCATCCCTTCCGAGGGGAAGACCGTTCCCCTCCGACCTTTTGAAACCACCCGGTGGGGCGGGCAAGATGAGGACGTTACCGGTTCTCTCCACCCGGACAATCGGCAGCTCGCTCTGCGGGCGGCGGCCCTTTTCGATCTCCACGTTGCCGGCATCGACATCATGAGCGCCGACATCGCGAAACCCTGGCATGAAAACGGCGCGATCATCAACGAGGTGAATTTTTCCCCCACGCTGGGCGACGGACCTGTGTCCGCCAAATATATTACTTCATTTATGCAAGAATTTATCGACGGCGACGGCCGGATTCCCATCGAAGTTTTCGTAGGCGCGGTTTCGGCAATGGACGGGCCGATTGCGCGGAAGCGGGAACTGACGAATCAGGGGATTCGGTGCTTTCTGGCCGGATATGAGAGAACCTTTGACGATTCCGGTGCGGAAATCCTTTTCACGTTTCGCAGTCTTTTCCAGCGCTGCCGGGCGCTGCTCATGAATCCCCGAATGGAAGCGCTGATCCTGGTGGCAGAAAACGATGAATTTCTGTACACCGGTCTGCCAGTCGATTGCATCACGCGTCTGATATTGTCGGAGCATCCGCTGACGGACTGGAAGAATCCGAAGGAAACCATTTCACCGGACCGGTTCAATCGCCTGAAGAAACTTCTGGAAAATTTTGTCCGACTTCCGAAGACCGCTATTGTTTCATAGGGAGGGTTTTCCCCCGGACGCGACGAGGGCTTTCATCATATATCCTTCCTTGGCGCCTGCGGCAACCCTGTACCAGTCGCCTTCTTCTCCGAGAATGGTAATGGCGGTTCCCTGGGCAAATGTGTCCAGAATGACCGATTCCAGGTTCGGCTCCTTGCGCAGATTCAAAGACCGGGCCTGAACATACCCGGCGACGCCCGGCGCCTTTGGAGAGGGTGCTTTTACAGCTGCTGTTTGCTCGGATATTGGCGCTGCTTTTGTCCGGCCGGAGGCTGGGAATATCGGGTTATTCGGATATGTAAACTACCAGGCCCCGGCAATAACGGCTGCCGCGAGGATTGCCAAAAGCGCAACCGGTATCAACCGGAGTGAACGGCGCTTCCGTTTTTGGTCCGAAATCCCGGCGCTGATTCGGTCGCCGGCATCCGTGGCAGTTTGGGAGATTGTTTCTTCCGGCAGGTGAGCGTGCCCCTCTTTTGCGTCTGAAACCGTCAGATCTTCCCGCTTGGGGCTTGCCGCGGACTCGGAGGGTTGCCCGGAGATTTCAGGCTGAACCGTGTAAGCGATGCCCTTCGGTGTCTTGTCGGAACCATGACCGTAAGGACAAATATGCAGGGTGCAGAATACTGTTGATCAGTGAACAGATCGTAGGAATCGACAATGACATTGTCGATTCCGTGGCACGTTTTCAAACAGACAAAACCGGTTCGCTTCCAGGCGAATGGAGCGCCATCCGGCGTTCTCAGGCAGCTTAAATAACGTTCGCTGTCGCCTGCCCCTTCCGTGCAGACGGGGTTTTCCGCCGCATATCCGTAGTCTTCCGCATCAAATCGCTGCGCCCTGAATAAATGGTCGCGGCGGGAAAGCGTCGTTGCGTCCTTTGCCTTTTCCATTTTCATGCTTCCGGATCCCGGCTTTTGTCGGGATGAAAACCCTAAACCTCAACGATGTCAATTCCTCATAAACAAAGCCGAGGACAGGGTACTTAGTTCGACATTCAGCGCCTGTTTGGCGACCTGCGCGCCCATGAGGATCGCCTGCCGGACATCGATGTTGCCGGCCGTATCCGGGGCGGAGATCACCAGGACGCCGTCGGTCGTTACCGAAGCGGTCATCTGAAGCGTCATGCCGTTGTCCATTGTCAACGTAAAGGGCGTCGACCGGTCTCCCGCCAAACCGGACGCCGGAGCGGACGGAGCCGTTCCCGACGGGGCCGCAGGCGTCAGGGAAACGGCGCTGCCGCTTTGTTGCAGCATAAACGTTCCCTGAAGGGACGGAGCGGAGTTGCCGCTGCTGGTGAAAACCGGCAGAGATCCGACGTCCGTCATCGGACCGGCGCTGGTCGCTCCCACGACCGTCAGGGTCATCGTCTGTCCCGCCGAACTCAGCGTGACGGGCGTGGAAAACGTCGGCGTGGAGATCACCACGTTGCTGCCCGAAGGCCCGGCCATCACGGACGTCATCACAATATTGTGGCTCCCCTGACCGGTTCCTATGGCGGAAGTATGCGGCGCGGCGGGATTGCCGCCGATCACCTGATCGTTTCCATTGTTGCTGCTTTGTTTGTTTTCCGCTACCGGATCAACGGAAATCGGAGGTTCAATGGTCAGGATGCCTTTGTTAAAGGTGACGGCATAATTGTCGGAGGTCAGCCCCAAAGGATCGATGTTGTAGGTTCCGGCCTGGATCGCTCCCTGGCTCGACCCGCTGTAATCCAGCGTTCCGCCGAGGACGGCCTCGGTCTCATCGTTGACGAACCCGGCATAGACGACGCCGTTTCCACCCTTGTAGGGAATACTGTTGAACGTTTTTTTATCATCGTTGGCCGTCACGGTCAGGGCGGCCTTGTTGACCGTCAGGGCGCCGTTCTGATACGCGATGCTGTAGTTGGCAGGCAGGAAAGTGCCTCCGGAGGCGTCGCTGGCGGTAATCGCGTAAGGACTGTTCGCTACGCCTGCGGTTGCCGCAGCGCCCGCGCTGGCGAGCTGAACCAGACCGATCGTCTCATTGCCGACCAGACCATTGCTGGTAAATTCCGTGCCGGCAAATGTGATTGTCTCGCCGTAGGTCTTGGAGGCGTCGCCGGCGGTCACGGTCAACGGGGCAGGGGTGATGTTCGCCTGCGTCGTCGCCTGGTCCGAAATCGTGTAGTTGCCCTTGTCGTCTCCGCTGTAGCTGCTGGTGAGGGTAACGGTCTTGTTCGTGCCGACGTTCTTGGTGTCGAAGAGACCCGTGGCGGAGACGGAGAAGG
>JAAZOZ010000211.1 GCA_012797505.1 Smithella sp.
CATGCCGCCTCCGACGTTCATAACGGTTATTTTTCACAGGACAAAAAAGGAAATTGGAACGATACCCGCGGAAATTCTCAGGCGGATGACGATACATTCAGGCTCATTATGAAGGACAAGGAAAGGCTTCTGGATATCCAAGAGCCTTTGCGCTTTATTTTCAGCCATTCCGCCCTGCGCGAGGGGTGGGACAGTCCCAATGTTTTCCAGATTTGCACGCTCAACGAGACGCATTCGGAATTGAAAAAACGGCAGGAAATCGGGCGGGGGATGCGCCTTGCCGTCAATCAGGAAGGCCTGCGCATACAGGACAAAAACGTCAATCGTCTTACCATCATTGCCAACGAAGCTTACGAAGATTTTGCGCGCAAGCTTCAAGCCGAAATCGAGGAAGACTGCCACGTGTCCTTTCAATGTCGGATCAAAAATAAGCAAAAGCGGGAAACCGTCAAATATCGCAAAGGTTTCGAGCTGGATGCAAAGTTTAAGGACATCTGGGACAAGATCAAATTTCAAACCACTTATAAAGTGGACTACGATACGCCGGAATTGATCAAGGCAGCCGCCAAAGCGGTTCAGGAAATGCCCGCAACCAAAAAAGCGGTCATCAAATCAACAAAAACAGCCGTCGAATTTGATGAATCGGGTATCATTGCCGATGTGCGCGCTTCTTACAACATATCTATTGATGGTAAATTCCGGATTCCCGATATCCTGTTTTATATTCAGGAAAGAACGGAGTTGACCCGCTCTACGGTGTTGGAGGTTCTTTTACAATCGGGAAGGTGCGGCGAGGTTCTCATCAATCCCCAGTTGTTTCTCGATAATGCCGTGGCGGCCATCAATGATGTATTAAATGCATTAATGATCGACGGTATCAAGTATGAAAAAATCGGCGCCAAGGAATATGAAATGCGCTTGTTTGAAGACTACGATTTTCATATCTCCGATCATACATTCGAAATCACGAGAAAAGACAAAACCATATACAGTCATCTTTTGCCTCTCGATTCCGGCGTCGAATACGCTTTTGCCAGGGATTGCGAAGAACGTGAGGATATTGAATTTTATTTCAAGCTGCCCAACTGGTTTAAAATTAAAACGCCGATCGGCGCCTATAATCCGGACTGGGCGCTGATCAAGAAAAACGAAAAAACCGTTTATTTTGTGGCAGAAACCAAATCCGCAGGGCAGGAACTGCGGACGTCCGAGAAACAGAAGGTCAAATGCGGACGGGCACACTTCCGGGAATTTCCTGAAGTGAGTTTCAGGCAAGCGACCCATGTCAGTGATCTGGATTAATTGTTTATGGCAATAAAGTTGGACATGGATATGGCGATGCAGCTCGCGCCAAGACGCGCACGCGAACGGGGCCGCGAGTATTTCGAGGACGGGCAGGTGATTGATCTGGCCGAACGCAAGGGGTTGCTTATTGCCAAGGTTGAAGGGAGCAGGACTTATACCGTCAAGATGACCTCAAAGGCGGATCAAAATTTTCATTATTCCTGCACCTGCCCGATGGGGGCTGAAGGCGAGTTTTGTAAACATTGCGTCGCCGTGGCGCTGGCCTGGATCGAGGGGCGGGAGGTTAAACAAACCAAAAACGCCAAAGAGATTGGCCTTCAAGATATTGAAACCTATTTGAAAACACTGGATTTATCCATCCTTGTTGAGATACTGATGGAGCAGGCGCATCGGGATGAAACGCTCCGGAGAAAGCTTTTTCTTAAAACGGCCAGGGCCCTTTCCTCCGGATTCGACTTTGCTTACTGGAAGCGGGTGATCAAAGAAGCCTTTGATACACAAGGCTTTGTCAATTACCATGAAGCGAGCAGTTTTACCGACGCCGCCTCACAAACGGTTGACGACATTGATGAGTTGCTGGAAGGTCGCTGTTCGTCGGAGGTCATCTCGCTTGCCGAATATGCCATTGAACGGGCGGGAACTGCATTGGAGTCGATGGATGATTCCAACGGCGAAATGGGAGAGGTTCTGAATCGCCTGCAGAATATCCATTTCAAAGCTTGCCGGAAAGTGAAACCGGATCCCGCCCGGTTGGCTAAGCGTCTTTTTCATCTTGAATTGAACAGCCAGTTCGATGAATTTTATGGCGCGGTCAAAACCTATGCTCCCATTCTGGGCAAAGCGGGACTGGACGCTTATCGGAACCTGGCCAATCAGGAGTGGGCAAAAATTCCCCCGGGCGTCAACCGGTGGAATGCCCGTGAGAAACAATCCCATACGGTTTATCGCCTCTTTCATATCATGGAAACCCTGGCGGAGCTCTCCGGTGATGTCGAGCAATTGGTTGCGATCAAAAAACGAGATCTGTCTTCGGCATACAATTACCTGACCATAGCCGAAATATACAAGAAGGCCGGCAACAGGGATAAAGCTCTGGAATGGGCTGAAGCGGGAATCAAGGCGTTTCCCGAGCGCACAGATGCCCGTTTGCGGGAATTTCTGGCGGATGAATACCACCGGCGCAAACGCCACGAAGAGGCATTAAATCTCATAAGTTTGAATTTTGTGGATTACCTGTCGCTGGATCGCTATCAGCAGTTAAAGCAGCACGCCGACAAGACCGATGCATGGCCTTTCTGGCGTGAAAAAATGATGAAATATATGCAGACGCACCTGACGAAACAGAAAAAGGAAATCAACCGCTGGAGCTATGATCCCGGTTACTCCGTGCTGGTGGAAATTTTCTTGTGGGAAAAAAATCCGGAAGCGGCCTGGGAAGCGGCCAACGCCGGGGGATGTTCGCAATCCATCTGGATGAAGCTTGCGGCTATCCGCGGGCAGGATTATCCAATGGATTCCGTGGGGATTTACCGGAAATTTGTCGGTCCAATGATTGAGCAAACAAACAATCAAGCCTACGAAGACGCAATCCAGCTGATCAAAAAAATTCAAGCGATCATGAACCGGCTCGGAAAGGAAAATATATTTTCCGGTTACGTGACCGAACTTCGAACCAAGTACAAAGCCAAGAGAAACTTCATCAAACTGCTGGATCAGATTCGGTAGGGAACGCTCGCGATAACCTGAGAACTTTGAAAAATGTCATTTCGAGGAGCGTGAGCGACGAGAAATCCTAATGACGGCCGTTTGTTAAAGATTTCTCCCTTCGGTC
>JAAZOZ010000019.1 GCA_012797505.1 Smithella sp.
CGCCATTAAATCGATGGGCCTGTCGTTTTCCACGGGGCCGAAGAGTTTTTTTCAGAAAGCGCAAACCTTTGCCCGGAACCAATATTATCTGGTCAAGGCCCTGTTCAGCTCTTCCATCCTGCCCGCCGAGGATTTTCAGTCCCTCATCAATTACCTGCTCCCGGATGTGGACATCCGCGCCACCCGCATCCCCTTTTATGCCGTCTCCACGGATTTGATCACCGGCAAACAGGTCGTCTTGAGTGAAGGGTCCCTGCGTCAGGCGGTGCTGGCCAGCGCTTCCGTTCCCGGAGCGGTTGAACCCACCCGGCTGGGCGAGTGGCTTCTGGCGGACGGCGGCGTGACCAGCCTGGTCCCCGTCCACGCGGCGCGCGCGGCCGGAGCGGATATTGTCATCGCCGTGGTGGTGGACCGCGATCTGCCGCAGGAAACGGACATCGAAACGGCCAAAGACGTTTTGTACCGGGCCGGCGAGATCACCGCCAACACGCTGGAGGCCGCCGAACTTCAAAGCGCGGATGTCATCATCCGCCCCGCCGTGGGGGACCTGCACTGGGCCGATTTCAGCCGGTCGCACACCCTCATCCGGATCGGAGAAGAAGCCGCCCGCGAATCGCTGGAAAAGATTCACGCCTCCCTTCCGCTGCCCCGGCGCTTTGCCCGCTTTGCCCGGCACTTGCTGGACCGGGCGCAGAATCGCGGCCCCCGGCATACCGGTTCAGGCCCGGCTCCTTTATGAAATTACCCGGTCCAATCCATTCCTGCCTCCTGGCGCTTCTCGCCTTCGCTTTGCTTTTTTCACCGATGTCCGGCCCGGCGTCAGCCGCCGGGATTCATGACAAGGAAGCCGATACACGGCCGTGGTCGTTTTCCCTGCAAACCCGGTATTTTTTTAAAAGCCACACCTCTGTTTCCGGTCGTGATAAATTGAGCCAAAAATGGTCGTCAGGAATTGAGCCACTTTAGGGGTGGAGTTGCTGAGGGAAAAGAGTATGGTGTCATTTTTAACTCAGCATGAGCGAGGTGGCGCATTGAAAAAAAGGAGACCGTTTTGGACATTTTGGTATTACAGCGGAAGGGGTTGAGTCAGCGGCAGATTGCCAGGAAGCTTTGCATCAGCCGGAACACCGTAAAGAAGTACATTGAGAATCAGGGCTACCCGGAGCGATTAAATAGCGAGATGCACCGTCCGAGTTTGCTGGATCCGTTTGCGGGCAACATCGCTGCCTGGCTGGAAGAAGACATGGGATATAAGGCCACGTGGATATACGACCATCTTCGGCCGATGGGTTTTTCCGGGAGCTACGAGATCGTCAAGAGAGCCGTTCACGAGATCAAGGAAGAGCGACAGCGGATCGCCTACATGCGTTTTGAGACAGAGCCGGGGTATCAGTCCCAGGTGGATTTTGGGGAGTTCCAGATTGAGCAAACCGACGGAACCATTGGAAAGATCTATCTCTTTTCGATGATTCTCGGTTTTTCGCGGAGACTCTATGCCGAGTTTGTCGATCGGTGCGATTTGCCGACCTTTCTGGATTGCCATATCCGCGCCTTCGATCATTTTGGCGGGGTGACCGAAGAGATCCTTTATGACCGGATGAAGAACGTTTTTATTCGAAAATTAGCCGGCAAAGACAA
>JAAZOZ010000020.1 GCA_012797505.1 Smithella sp.
AGATAATTTTCAACTTCTGGCGATTTCAAGGGGCTTCTCTGGCCTGCGCAAAGACCAATGGGAAATCATCTTTTCAGAAGATTTTTTTCGCCCAGCATCATGGGATAAAAGACTGCAAATACGCACAGAAACAGCGCAAGTCCAAAGGACAGGGCAAACCAGATAATCTGCGGCAGGGAAAAGCCGTGGCCGTGCATTCTGGACATGAAGATTCGATAAACCGGCCCCGCCTCCAGCATGATGACCAGGGCAATCAGGCCGAAGGAGAGCAGCATGAACAGGACGCCGCCGAAGCTGGTGGCTGTAAGCGCCGGATTTTCCGACTTGAAGTTCGGGTAGCGGGCGCCCAGGCCCACGGACAGACCGACGATGGCCGGGACCAGAAAGAAGACGGTGACGATGGACAGGAACATCATGAAAGGCGTCACGCCGAGGAGGAGATTGGAAGCGATGATCAGGACTTCCGAAAGGATCAAAAGCGGGATGCAGTAGAGAAAAAACTTGATCCAGAGAAAGGTTTTCATGGAAACCGGCGCGGATTGAATGATCCAGAAAGCTTCTCCTTCCATGCTGACCGCGGGAAAAACGAAGCGTGCGGCAATGGCCGAAAGCACGAAAGCGGCCAGCCCCACATTCAGAAAAGAAAACACATTCTGGAGATAAATCGTTTTCATGGGCGATTTATCCAGGGGCAGGACGGAGAAATTGTAGAGATAGACGACGATCAGGGCGCAGATCAAAAAGAGCTGCGGCCACTGCGTCGAATCCCGGAAGAAGGAGCGGATTTCCTTGACGGCGAAGGCTTTCGCAGGCCGTGAAAGAAAATTCAGAAGCGTTTCCCAACTGTATCCGTGAAATTTCACGGGCGTAAAAAGCCGTTTGGACGTTGTCTGAGCGCGGGAAAATCCCCGAAAATAGAGGACGCCCGCGGCGGTTTGGGTAAAAAACATCAATGAAAAAAAGCAGCTTGCCGCAAGGGCCAGGTTGAAAAGCGACGGCCCCCATTCCCTTTTCAGGGCCAGGCGCACCGCATCCGTGATCCAGGTGGTGGGGAGCCATGGCCAGTCCAGCGCCTGCATGGAGTTCAGGTACAGAACGACCGAAGCAAAGCTGTCCGGGTTGACCAGCTGCTCCGGACGAATCAGGCGCAGAACCAGCACGAGGAGCAGCGCCAGACCTACGCCCAGAATGACGAAAAGGGTTCGGATTTTTCCGGCGGGAAGAACCGCCGCGCCCAGAAGCACCAGCAGGCTGCTTGCCGCGGAAGCCAGCAGGCACAGACAGACGACGGCGCAAAGCGCGATGGGGTAAAAGGCAAGGCCGGCCTGATAGGTGAGGCCGTAGGACAGGAAAATGGGAAGGCTGAAGGTCACCACCATCCAGGAAGAATCGAACGTGCTGCCCAGCCAGCGCGACAGGAACGTATCCCCGACGCCGACCGGCATGGAATGCAGCAGGGACAGGTCCCGGCTTAAATACATGTGCGACAGGCTGTTGATGATGCTGCTGAACAGCAAAAGGGTGAAGAAGGTGATGATCATCATGGACAAAAGCTTCATGGCCAGGATGTCGCCGAAATCCTGAACGTTTTGAAAATATCTCAGGACGCGGTAAAAAATGGCGAAAGCACCGGCCCAGAACGTGACGCCGATCAGGGAAAAAAGGACCAGTCGCGACCGGTTCCCGTTTTGTTCATTCGGTTTCAGTCCGTTTCGGGCGGACAGCAGTCTCGGTTTCAGCAATATCCATACGGTGCTTTGCATAGGCTTACAATTCCCGGACCAGCGTCAGAAAGACTTCTTCCAGGCGGGCTTCGCCGGTTTTGGCGGCCAGATTCAGCTCGGCGACCGTTCCCTGCGCGAGAAGCGTTCCCTTGTGAATCACGCCGATCCGGTCGCACAAGTCCTCAGCCAGGCTGAGCGTGTGCGTGGACACGAAAACCGTCACGTTTTGCTGGGCCAGCCCCTTCAGGATATCCCTGACCATTCGCACCGCTTCCGGGTCCAGCCCGACCATCGGTTCGTCGATGACCATCACCCGGGGGTCGTGAAGCAGCGCCGCGGCAATGATCAATCGCTGCTTCATGCCGTGGGAATACGCCTCGACGATTTCGTCTTTCCATTGCCAGAGAGCAAACCGTTCCAGCAGTTCCGGGGCTCTGCGGGAGAAAACCCGGAGATCGACGCGGTACAAATCCGCGATGAATTTCAAGAACTCCATGCCGGTAAGCTTTTCATACAAAAACGGCCTGTCCGGAACAAAACCGATGATCTTTTTGGCCCCAACGGGATTCCGGCTCACGTCGATCCCGCCGATGAGAATTTTCCCGTCGGTCGGTTCGATGATGCCGCCCATCATGCGGATGGTCGTGGTTTTGCCCGCGCCGTTGGGGCCGATAAAGCCGTAAATTTCTCCGGCGGCCACCTCCAGGTTCAGGCGGTTGACGGCCAGCGTCGTTTTGAAATCCTTGGTCAGGTTGATCAGTTTAATCATTTTTGTAAGAGAGAACCTCCAGGGTTATTTTGCCCATGACGCCCAGCAGGTCCAGCTGCTCGGCGCCTTCGCCGCGCGCCAGGCGAATATGCGTGACGTCCGCCGGAATCTGGTCAAAAACGGCGTCGGCTGTCACCCACCGGCCCACGTAAGCCGTGTTCCAGGCGTGGTAATAAAAACGGCCTTTCAAATACACCAGACCGGTTTCCATTTGAACGGGAACGTCTGCAGCCCGAAGCAGCGCAGCGGTGAGCACCGCGTGCTCATTGCAGTCACCCGCCTTGTTTTTCAAAACTTCCAGGGCGTTGGGGACGGACAGGACCGGCTTCTTTTCGACGTTGCGGTAAACCCAGTGCACAATTTTCCTGAGCCTGGCGGGTGGGCTGTCTTTCGGAGAAACGATTTTGGCCGCCTGCTTTTGAATTTCCGCGGCGTCGGACTGAACCAGCGGCGACGGCTGGAGATACTGTTGAAAGAGCTTCGGGCCGTTGTTCGGCTGGGCTGTGTCGGGCGTTTCCTCTTGAGTGATCGTTAAAACGCCGGAAGAAAATTTCTGCCTGCCGCCGGAAAGCATCAGGGGCAGGTTGTGAACGCCGCCAACCCGAATGACGATCTGTGTCAATGTGGAAGGTTCGGGCAGAATCCGGTTTGAGGCGATGGAAGCCATTTGCGAAAAGTCGGCAATGCCTTCCGCCGAGATGCCTTCGCGCGCCTTTTGGGCATCCACCTTTTCCATGGACAGACCCAGCATGCCCGTTTCTTTCAGGATTTCACCGTCTTTGGCCAGCCAGGCGCAGTTTTGGGCGCCCATAAAGTCGGCGCAGAATTTTTGCGTCAAAATGCGCTTGCCCATGATCGGGATGACTTCATCGGCAAAGCGCGTGACCTTTACGCTGCGGAGGGCAAGCGTTGACGGGTCGAAGATGCTGAAGCTGCGGGTTTGGTCCTTTTCCAGCCCGCCCCGAAAGGCTGCTTCATAGATATTTCCGCTGATATGGGGAAGGTCCTTCAGGGGGAGAACGGTTTTCTTTTGGGCATGGGGCAGTCCCGCGAAGACGATGAGCCTGTCCTGACCTGCGTAGCCCCGGGCGGCAAAACGAAAAAGACTGGAGTTGAGCTCAAAATGGAAAGAGGAAAAGGTCATGTCGGGATTGAGCTCCGATTCGGTGGACAGATTCAGGGCCTGCACGACGCCCATGGTGTTGATCTGCATGGCGACGCTTTCCCGGGTCTGGAAGCGGCCGTTTTCCAGCCCGGTGAAGGTGCGGTGGATCACGCCGATTTTTTTTCTGTTCTGGTAGATGTTCATCCAGGATTCCGGCGAGCGGGTAATTTGAACTGTTTGCGGCCCGGGCGCCGCGGCCGGTTTTTCCCGGAAGAACTCCAGGCGATGAGCCAGCAGGCCGAGAAATACCACCGTGATGCCGATGCCCCAGATCCAATGCCACTTGATTTTTGTCATGCGCGCCAAACTTTCCCAGCCGTCACAACCGGCAAAATACGACGTCAGTATATAGACAGGAACCGGCCGGGTCAACTATCAGTATTGGACCGGTATTGGACAATCTTGTTGACAGCGCCATCCATCCTTCGTATAGTTTCACCATGAAAAAACGAGGTCTGATCATTTTCGGAGGTTTGTGCCTGCTGCTTTCGTCCTGTGCCGGCTGGATGATGGAAGAACCTTCCTTGCAGCTTCGCCGGGTTTCGCTTCATCCCCGCTCCCTGACGGAGATTTATCTGGTCCTCGATCTGGACGTGCAGAATCCGAACCGATTCGATCTGACGATCCAGTCTTTTCAGTACAAGCTTTTCTTAAACGAGCGTGAAATCGGAAGTGGACGCCTGGAAAAGGAAGTCCGGATTCCCGCCGATTCCGCCGTCCGGGTTCAGGCGCCGGTCGTGGCCGGCTTCAAAAACTGGAACGAAAGCCTTCGGGCCGTGATCGCCGACAAGGGCATTCCCTACCGCATTGAAGGAGAGGCGAACGTCAGGACGGTTTTCGGAAGCAGGAACTACCCTTTTTCCAAAAGAGGAAAGATCGATTGAAGAGAAGTGAAGGAAAGATTCGCACGGTCAACGGCAGCCTCTGGTACAGGGTTCACGGGAAAGACGGGAAGAAAACGCCTATCCTCGTCCTCCACGGCGGCCCCGGCTTTTTAAGCATGGATGACGGTCTCGAGCCGTTGTGGAAAGACCGTCCGGTGTTTTTCTACGACCAGCTGGGCTGCGGCAAAAGCGACCGGGCCGCGAACAGAAATTTTTATTCGGTCGAGAATTATGTTGCGGAATTGGCGGAAGTTCGGGCCGCCTTAAAGCTTGACGACGTTTACCTGATGGGATTTTCCTGGGGATGCGCGCTGGCCTGTGCCTACCTGCTGGACGCGCGGCCTTCTGGTGTAAAGGGCGTGATGCTCTGCGCGCCGTATCTTTCTTCTCCGGCCTGGGATGCCGACCAGCGCCGGAATATCGCCCGGCTGCCTAAAGGCATTCGGGAAGCCATCGAGGAAGGAGAAAAAACGGGCAACTTCGGCGAGGCTTACGAATCGGCCATGATGGCCTACTACGACAGGCACGTCTGTCTGCTGAAACCCTGGCCCGAATCGCTTCAGAAGGCTTTTTCCGGCCTCAATCCGGATGTGTACAATACGATGTGGGGCAAAAGCGAATTTACGATCGCCGGAGCGCTCAAGGACTTTGATCTGACGCCGAGGCTCGGGGAAATCCGCGAGCCCGTCCTGCTCACCTGCGGGGACCGGGACGAGGCGGGCGTCAAAACGGTGAAGGATTTTCAGCAGCTCTTTCCCGACGCCCGCATGGCCGTCATTCCAAAGGCATCCCATCTGCATCAGATCGAACGCCCGAAAATCTTTGCCGCCGTGGTCGGGGATTTCCTGCAGGATGTCGATTGACGCTTCTTCTCGGAGATTGGAACATGAAAATCCGCCAGTGTTTTATGGGCGTCTTCCTTTTGCTCTTTTGCGCCGTTCTGACGGGCATGAGCCCAGTTGAATGCCGCGGGAAGTCTTCAGAAGCAGCGCCGGTTCAGATGGAATGGAAAGGGAATATTTCCAATCAAAAAGAACCGTTCATCAAAATCGTCGAAACACGGGAGGCATGGAACGATCTATGGCTCAGCGCCTTTGAAAAACCGGCGCCGGATATCGATTTTGATCGCTGCGTCGTGGCCTGCGTTTTCCTCGGACATCAGGCGGACTGGCTTTACTCCATCGGATTTGCAGAGCCTGTCCCGCGCGGCGATGTCTGGGTCATCTCCTACGGCCTGGCGGAAATCGTCCTCGATCTCGCCAAACCCTTTAAGGCCTCCGGACAATATGCCATGAAAGTATTTTCAAGGCACAAAGACGCCAAAATGATTCTGGAAGAATTTCCCGAATCAGCCCGGAGAAGATAATGCAGGCAAGGGAAATGGCCGCCACCTCTGTCGGAAGGAATGCCCTGACCGCGGGATTGCTCTGTCATGCCTCGGCGATTCTCGTCGGCATGATGACGGCATCCGGGGCGGATGTTTTTTTCAAGATCGTTTATCCGTTTTCCTGGGTTTTGATGACGCTCGGGGCTTACGCCGAATTGCACCTGCGGAGCGGACGGCCCCTGAAGTCCTGGCGATTCTACGGCGCGGCAATGGCGTCCGTATTTCCGCTGCTGGGGCCGCCGGCAGTTTTTGGCCTGATCTACACCTGCCCGGAAAAAGGCAGGGAAGGGCAGGCCGGTCTGTCGGGATTTGTTGCGGCGCTATTCAGGCTTCGGGCCAACCTGCTTCTTCTTTTTGGTTTGAGCATGCTTCTTTTTCTGCTGTTCGCCGTTGTGACCGGCACGAATGATCCGTATTTCAGAAGAAAATGAAAAGCGGGAGTTTCCATGAAAGCTTCTATGAGAACGAACAAAACAGCATTGCAGACGTGGGTGATGATGGTGGGTCTGATCGCGCTGCTGATCGTTGTGCCCGCCATGCTTTGGGCGGCCGATCCTTCCGCGCCCTGCGATAACGGGCCGAAGACGGAAATCTTCATTCAGACCGGGCATGCCGGTTCGGTGAATACGGTGGAATGGTCGCCCGACGGAAGGTTTATTCTTTCGGGAAGCAGCGACGGCGGCATCAAACTGTGGGACGCCCCAAGCGGCAGGCTGATTCGAACATTTGTGGAGGGCGAAGACGTCCGCTACGTTCAATTTCTGCCCGGCGGCAAGACCTTCTTTTCCGTGAATGAGAAAGGCGGCGTCGGGGTATGGAACATTGCCGGCGGCCGGCAAGTCCGGGGATTTTCCTTAAGCCGGGAAAAAGAGCCGGCGCTCATCGATCCGGTTTCCTTTGACGGCTCCGTTGTAAGGGCCATCGTTTCCTCCAGACTTTACGCGGCGCAGCTTTCGGAGGGAAAAGCGTTGCCCCCGGAGCAACTGCCTGAAGGCGCGCCCGTCAAAAAATATTTTTCCGGATACGATTTCGGACACAAAAATCTGGTGACCGCGGACGGTAAAAGGATGCTTTCCGCCGTTCCCGAGGATCCGTCGGATATCCGGTTCAAAAAACTGATCCTGTGGGAGCTTTCCACGGGGAAAATTCTTTTTTCGCTGGACGGCCACAGCGACAGGATCGATGCCGTGGCCCTGTCACTGGACGAGTCCTATGCCGCGTCGGGCGGGCGGGACAAAACCGTCCGCGTTTGGGATTTAAAGACGGGGAAGGCCGTTGCCGTGTTGACCGGCCATCAGAAAGAAATCGAAGCGCTCGCCTTTTCACCCGACCGGAAATATGCGCTATCCGGCAGCCGCGACCATGCCATGAAGCTGTGGGACATCGAAGCGGGGAAGGAAGTTCGGTCCTTTGCCCATCCCGCAAGAGTCACTCTTGTCCGTTTCTCGCCGGATAGCCGCTTTGCCGTCTCCGGAGACGCGGAAGGCGTCATACGCATTTGGGACGCCCGGACCGGGGAAGAGACCATGGCGCTCAAAACCCATGCCGACAGCGGCTATGTGCTGGTGATGTCGGCCGACGGCCGGCATGTTCTCAGCGGAACGCCGGACGGGAAAATACGCCTGTGGGATAAAACCACCGGAAAACTGCTGGAAAGCATTCCTGCCCATCAGGAAAAGATTACCGCCGTTCATTTCACCCCGGACGGCAAGCGCGCCCTGTCGGCCAGCGAGGACAAAACCCTGAAACTGTGGGATCTGGCAACCGGCGCAATGCAAAAGACGTTTGTCGGCCACAAAGAGAAAATATCCAGGGCCGCCGTCTCGCCGGACGGTCAAAATATTCTCAGTCTGGCGGGAACCGCCGATGTCCGGCTCTGGAATCTGACATCCGGCGCTGAGCGGAAAGCTTTTTCGTTTCCCGGACGCGTTCTTTCCATCGGATTTGCCGACGACGGCAGGCATTTGTTGATTGCCTACGAAGATAAAGTTCTAGACCACCGGATGATCAAAGTCCTGACGCCGGAGGGGCGTGAAGTCAGGAAATACATGAGCGCCGGATTTCATTTTTCCGAAGACGGGAAATATTTTCTGGCCAATGAATACTGGGAGCTGACCGACGGGGGGCGGCGGGCGTTTAGCCCCTCGACCGGACCAAAGAAACAAAAACTCTATCTGGACATCGCCAAAAAAAGCTCGCTCGTGGACATTGCCGGCGGCGGCATTCTGGGCCGCTTCGGGCAGAGCGGCGCTTTTCTTTCCCTTTCCGCCTGCGCGGAAGAAGGCATTGTTCTGACCAAAAGCCGCTACGACCGGAACATCGTTTTGTGGGATATTCGGACCGGACTTGAGATTCGGCGCTTTGCCGCCGGACACGGACTGCTGACCTATGACGGAAGAAAAATTGTCGCGCCGTCCGGCAATACCCTGCAGGCCTTTGACCGGGCGAGCGGCGCGCCGCTCGCGCCTTTTACCGGCAGGGCATCGATGGAGATCAGTGCGCTGGCGTTGTCGCCGGACGGAAGCGTCGCCGTAACGGGAGATGTGGCAGGGGAGGTTCAGCTCTGGGACATCGGCGCCGGCACACTGAAAAAGAGCCTGCCGGCTCAGGAGAAGGAAATGATTCTGGCCACGGCGGTTTCTTTCGATCGTCGTTTTGCGGCTTCGCTTGCCCGCTCCGGCGTTATTCGAATCTGGAATATGAACGACGGTCGGAAGGTGTCCGAAGTGAAGACGGAGTACAAGCCCATTTACGCCGAAGAGCTTGCCGCCGGAGACTTCGTCGATTATGGGAGCGGAATTCTGGCCTTCTCCCCCGACGGCCTTCGCCTTGCCTGCGGATCGGGCGTCTGGGAGGCCGCAACCGGAAAAAATCTGCTGACCTTTGCCCAACCCAACGTCCCCTATCCCTGGGTGGTTTTTTCGCCTGACGGCCGTTTCCTTCTTTCCCGCAACATGACCTGGGATGCGTCCTCCGGCCGTCTTGAACAGACGCTGGAATGCGTAAAGAACGCGGCGAAATCTTTTTATTCCGCGGACGGACGTTTCGTTCTTTCCGCCGATCTCGAAGGAGGCTTTTACGTCATGGACGCAGTGACCGGCCGCTTGATTCGCAAGTTTGCCGATTTTGTGCCGCCCGGGCCGTTTGACGTTTCGCATGACAAAAAAATGATGATCGCGGTGGAAAAAGATCAAAACAAACTGACGGTGTGGGATCTGACGTCCGGAAAGAAAAATGCGGCCATGGCGGTTGACCAGAACATCTTGGGCGTTTTGCTGACGTCCGACAGGCGCAGAGCTATCCTGAAGCACGGCATTGCCATCAGTGAATATGATCTTCCCGCCGGAAAGGAGCTTGTGCAGCTCGTCAGTTTCACCGACGGCGGATGGATCGTTATGACGCCCGAAGGGTATTACAATGCCTCATCCAGAGGCGACCGCTACATCAATGTCCGCATCGGAGAGTCGGTTTACGGCATTGAAAACTACCGCGAATCTTTTTTTCGCCCCGAAGCGGTGAGAATGGCGCTGTCCGGGGATTCTTTGAAGGATTTCCGCAAACTGACCGATGTGAAAGAACCGCCCATCGTACGGATCGTCGATACGCCTGCCTCCGTAAGCGCCGATGAGGTTCATGTCCGGCTGAACCTGCATGAACAGGGCGGCGGCATCGGAGATATCCATCTTTACCTGAACGGGACCGCCGTGGTCTTGGATACCCGTTCGGTTTCTGAGCCGGAAAAGTCGCAGCAGGCCGTTTTCAGGGCCTATCCCCTGAAGCTTGTCCGCGGGAGGAATATCATCCATGCCACAGCTCTGAACGGCGACAACAACATGAGGAGCAACGAGGCGGAATGGGAAGTGACGGCCTCCTATGCTGCCGCGGTCGGGCCGTCGCTTGC
>JAAZOZ010000212.1 GCA_012797505.1 Smithella sp.
AAGCCGGGGTCCATAACTCATTGTAATTACTGGATACCGGCCTTCGTCGGTATGACGAAAAGAGCGCGAAAAAGACTTTTTACGAGACCGTCAAGAATACAAAATGAGGAAGTTATGAACGGAGCTGAATGTTTAGTAAAAACTGCAAAGGACCTTGGTATTTCGGTATGTTTTGCCAATCCCGGCACAACAGAGCTTCCCCTGGTTGTCGCACTCGATACCGTAGGAGGTATTCGTCCGGTTTTGGGTTTGTTTGAAGGGGTTTGCACGGGGGCGGCCGATGGCTACGCAAGGATGCTTCAGAAACCGGCCATGGCGATTCTCCATCTGGGCCCCGGTTTGGCAAATGGGATAGCAAATCTGCACAATGCCCGCAGAGCTCACAGTATGATGGTCAATGTTGTCGGCGAGCATACCACCTGGCATCTTGCCTCCGATCCGCCGCTGGCCATGGATATTGAATCTCTGGCAAAAACGGTTTCCGGATGGCATCGTACCTGTAATTCCGCTAAACGTTTTGCCGAGGATATGGCGAATGCGGTCAACGCGGCAAAACAGGGTCAGATCGCCACCCTCATCGTACCGTTTGATCTTCAAAAGGAAAAGAACGTTGAGGCCGCCGTTGTTCCCGATAGTCGGGGAAAACAATCTATCCATTATGAAGAAATCAAATCGGCGGCGGCCTTGTTGAAAAAAGACAAAAAGGCCGCCCTTTTTTTCAGTCACAACCATATCGGCAGAGATGCTCTGATGGCCGCAGCCCGGATCAAGCAGGCCTGCGGATGCGATCTTCTCACCGATAATTTCCCGGCGCATATTGAACGAGGAGCCGGTTTGCCGGATGTGATGCGCATACCCTATCTTCCGGAAATGGCCATGGATATGCTGTCGAAGTATGAAGTATTTGTTTTTATCGGTTCGAAGGAACCAGTGTCTTTTTTTGGTTACGAGGGCATTCCCGCATACTACCTCAAAGACGGACAAACGAGGTTCCATCTCTCCAACAAACCGCAGGACTTATTGGAGATATTGGAAGCCCTGGCAGGCGAACTCGATGCCGCCCGCATCACGGATGCAGGCATTCTTGCTTCTTTTCAGAGACCGAAAATACCCACGGGCGCCTTGAACTCATTTAAAATTTGTTCGGTCATCGCGGCTCTCCAGCCTGAAAATGCCATTGTGGTTGAAGAGGCCGTCACGACAGGAGTAATGTATTATCCCGTGGCGTCCAATATTCCCCCGTTCAGCCTGTTGACCCTCACGGGAGGAGCATTAGGCCAGGGAGCGCCCTGCGCTGTGGGAGCCGCCATTGCCTGTCCCGACAGGCCCGTGATCAATTTTCAGGCCGACGGCGCCGGCATGTACACTCTTCAGGCCTTATGGACAGAAGCGAAAGAAGGGCTTAATATTAAAACGCTCATTTGCTCCAATAGAAGTTATGACATCCTGAAATTAGAGTACGGCCGTTTGGGTGTTTTACCCGAAACATGTGCATCCTATCTTACGGATCTTTCGGGCATCGACTGGGTGAGTTTGGGTAAAGGCATGGGGGTGCCGTCGGTCAGAGTAACCACAGCCGAGGAACTGGTCAAAGAACTGGGTAAAGCGCTCGACGAGAAAGGCCCCAACCTCATTCAAATGGAGCTATAACAGGAAGCTAAGCACTCAAATTACTTGGCTATTCTGGTGATCCTTGTAGGAACGTTTTTTTGTAACATAAAAATTTATCTTGCGCCCATGCCCGGTATTTTAATGTTCATGCCTCCCGGCATGCCCGGTAAAGTCATTTTAGGCTCTTTTTGATCGGTGAATTATTTTTGATAAATCGTGTATATAGAATACTTATCGCCCTATGGACAGGACATGTGAGCGAAGGTTGATTTTAGAATTTCTCAAGTTCATTTTTTTCCTGATATTGTTTCGATGGCTCGCAATCGTGCTTACCGATACGTTGAGCATATCAGCGATTTCTTTTGTGTGCTTTCCTTTCATGATCAGGTCGACAATCTGAATCTCCTGAGGTGTAAGGTTCTTATGCGATGATAGAAAGTCTCTCATGTATGGTGACAAGACATCTCTAAGGTTACTTTCCAAAACATTCAGGTAATTTTTGTTGCGATCATCCAGATTCGCCTGCTTCAGCTTTTTCAAATAAGGAATAACGAGATCATTGATGTTAGTCTGCAATTTTTCCTCAATATCCTTTTGATCTTCATCCCTGCGATTCATTAATACACGCAGCGCTATATTGGCATCTTCAAGATTTTCGGCAAACTGTTTGAGTTCTTCCTGCGCCCGCTTCTTTTCGGTAATATCGATGGCGGTGCCTACGAGGCTTTGTATGCCTTGAAATTGCATCTTTCTTGAGCTGAACAAGAAAGTTTTGACAGTTCCGTCTTTCGAAGTGATGTCCGCTTCAGCGGCATTTTCCCCCAAAAGGAAAACCTGTTTTACCTGTTCTGATATGGCGCTTCGATCCGATTCATGATGGAAATCCAAAATCGACATCTCACGGATTTCCTCTTCCGAATAGCCTGTCGTGATTATGAAGTTGTCATTCCAGCGGAGAAATCTCAAGTTTTCATCGACAACGTAAAACCATCCCGGCAGACTATTGATGATTGCCCTACTGAAGTCCCGTTCCTGCCTCAGGTCAATCTCTGTCAACTTGCGCTCTGTGACATCATGTGCAACAACATCTGAACCAATCACATTACCTTCTGCATCATAGATAAATTTATTGTGTAGTTGGAGATAGAATCGCTGACCATTTTTATTTATTACTTCATATTCTGCTGTCTCAGACACTTTTTCACCACGAAACACTTTTTCGAGACGCTCCAAATACAGTTTTTTGCTCTCTTCAGACAAAACATCGTATATATTTAGAGAACTTATCTCTTCCTGACTCCAACCAGCATATTTACAGAACACATCGTTCGCCCTTGTGATTTTTCCATTTTTAAAATCAATTTGATATATTCCAGCAGGCGAGTTCTCAAAAAGCTGCCGGTAATTTGCCTCGCTCTCCCGTAACTTTTCTTCCATCTGCTTGCGCTCGGTAATATCACGTAAGGCGACAATTCTTAGTGTGCGTCCTTTATATTTGAATGGTTTGCCAACCATAGAACATATTATCGTGGACCCATCTTTCCTTACCCCAACCGCTTCAAATGGTTTATCATATCCGTTAGCGATGTGTTCCAGTATACACTTCATTGACTCGGGGGAGGCGAGTTTTTCCACATGCAAGCCGATCATTTCAGATAAGTCATATCCAAACATCTCGGCGAAGGATTGATTAGATTCAATGATAACGCCTTTGTCGTGAATTGCTGTTCCCTCATTAGTGGCCTCGGAAAGTACACGGAAATATTCTTCGGTTTTTCTTAGGATTCCCTTTGCTTTTTTCTGTGGCGGTAAA
>JAAZOZ010000213.1 GCA_012797505.1 Smithella sp.
CGAAACCTATCCGATCGTCTGCGGCGCCAAAAACATTCACGCGGGCGACGTGGTTCCGCTGGCAAAAGCAGGCGCGGTCATTCCCGGCGGATACACCATCAAATCCACCACGCTCCGTGGAGAAAAGTCCGAAGGCATGCTGTGTTCGGAAGCGGAGCTGGAAATCGGCGATGATGCGTCGGGCATCCTGCAGATGCCGGCTGATATGGCCTTGGGGAGACCTTTGCAGGAAGCCCTGGACCTGGGCGACACGGTCCTGGACATCGGCATCACGCCCAACCGTTCCGATTGTCTGAGCATGATCGGCATTGCCCGGGAAGCGGCCGCCCTCACCGGAAAGAAAATGAAAATGCCGGACGTGAAGGTCCGGGAATCGGCCCAGGACGTGTCGCTGCTCTCTTCCGTGACGATTGAAGACGCGGATTTGTGCCCGCGGTACACGGCCCGACTGATCCAAAATGTGACCATCGGCGGGACTCCCGTCTGGATGAAGACCCGGCTCGAAGCCGCCGGGTTGCGCGCCATCAACAATGTGGTGGACGTCACCAACTTTGTTATGCTGGAAATGGGACAGCCCCTCCACGCGTTTGATTTTCGCTTTCTGGAAGAGGGGCGCATCGTGGTGCGCAAATCAAAGCCCGGCGAGGAATTCATCTCGCTCGATGAGAAAAGCCGCCTCCTTCCCGAAAATACCCTGCTGATTTGCGACGGGAAAAAGCCGGTGGCCATTGCCGGAATCATGGGAGGGCTGAATTCCGAGGTCAAGGAGGACACCCGGACCATCTTGCTGGAAAGCGCCTATTTCAATCCCGCCTCCATTCGCCGTTCGTCGCGGCGTCTGGGCATGCCGACGGATGCCGCTTTTCGCTTTGAAAGGGGCATTGATCCCGAAGGCGTTGTCCGCGCGCTCGATCGCGCGGCGCAGTTGATTGCGGAGCTTTCCGGCGGCGAAGTCTGCAGGAATTACCTGGACGAATACCCGGCAAAAATCAAGGCGGTTGACAATATTCCCCATCGAATGGACCGCGTTCGGCAGGTGATCGGCGCGGGCGTTCCGGCCAGGGAAGCGGTTCGCATTCTGAAAAGCATCGGCATGGCATTGCGCCGGGAAGGCAAGGGAGCCTATCGGGTGACGCCGCCTTCCTTTCGCGTTGATATTGAAAGGGAAATCGACCTGATTGAGGAAATTGCGCGCCTGTACGGGTATCACCTCGTGCCTTCGACACTGCCGTCCGTTTCGGTATCGGAGACGGAAACCATTCCCCGCCTGGCGCTGGAAGAGAGAGTCCGCCGGTTGCTGACCGGTTCCGGCTATTCGGAAATCATTAATTACAGCTTTTCGTCTCCTGACTCCGCCGAAGCGCTTGGCCTGTCGCCGGAAGATGAAAGGCGCCGGTTCGTCGTCATCAAGAATCCTCTGACGGAAGACCAGTCTATCATGCGCACAACGCTGGCGTACGGCCTTCTGGAAACCCTGAAGAAGAATCTGCACAATGCCTCTTTCAATCTGAAGCTCTTTGAAATAGGAAGGACCTTCTTCAAACGGCATGACGGCGAGCTGCCGGAAGAAAAAAATATTCTGGCGGCGCTCGCCGCCGGAAAGGCCGCGGACGACCTCTGGGGATCGAAAGTCAGCGTTGATTTTTATGATCTGAAAGGCTCTCTGGAAAATATTTTTCAGGACCTGAAGCTGGATTCATGCCGCTGCCGGACGGAAACATCGGAACCCTTTCTGCATCCCGGGCAGTCCTGCGGCGTGTATATAGGCGATGTCCGGGTCGGTTTCCTGGGGAAGGCACATCCGGAGGTTCTGAAAAAAATGGACATTAGGAGTGATGCCTATCTGTTTGAAATCAATCTTGATTTGCTAGGGAAACAGACTGGCCGGCGCATTCGATACCGGGAACTATCCAAATTTCCGGCCGTGCAGCGCGATGTCGCTTTTGTTGTGCCGGAGTCCATGGAATCCGAGAAAATGCTTGAAATTGTTTTGAGTCAACATGAAGATTTGCTTGAAAATGTTTCCATTTTTGATATATACAGCGGCAAAGGACTTGAAGAACGAACTAAGAGTCTGGGGTTGAGGTTTTCCTACCGCGCTCTTGACCGAACGTTAACGGATGCGGAAATCAATTCCATTCACAACAGAATTGTGCAAAACACTGTGCAGCAGACGGGTGCCAAGATAAGAGCCTAACAGTTTATATGACGTTAAAACGGAGGAATAGACATGACAAAGATTGATATTATTCAGAATGTTTACGAAAAACTCGGCTTTTCCAAAAAGGAATCATCGGATATCGTTGAATCCGTATTTGACATCATTAAAGACAGCCTGGCCGCGGGCGAACGGGTGAAAATATCGGGATTTGGGAATTTCATGGTGAAGGAAAAGCGCGCCCGGCGCGGCCGTAATCCCCAGACCGGTGAGGAAATATCCATTACCGCACGCCGGGTTTTGACGTTCAAATCCTCCCAGGTATTGCGTAAATCATTAAACGGTTAATCGGTCAAATTCTTCTCTTCACAACCGGCGGCGGAACCTGTGCAAGGCTTGCCGGTTGATTGGCGGCCGGAAAATTTTTGCTGTTTTCTGCGTGTTCATGTAAGAGCTTTGAAAAGTGTCATTTCGAGGAGCGTGAGCGACGAGAAATCTAAAGATCCCTCATTGCATTCGGGAC
>JAAZOZ010000214.1 GCA_012797505.1 Smithella sp.
GAAGCAACAATGACAACTTCGTAAAAAGTCATTTTCGCACCCTTTTCGTCATACCGACGAAGGCCGGTATCCAGTAATTACAATAAGTTCTGGACTCCGACTTTCGCCGGAGTGACGGTTTGAATTCCTTTTTACGGGTTCATCAATATCGACGGGCAATCGGCCGCTTCTTTCCATTGCGGCCCGCTGCCTGAAAATTTCTCAAACCCTCTTTTTTGCTTTATCGCGCTTTTATCAAGAATTGTTTTCTTAGGCAAGAAATTATTGAGCGAACTTTTCGCAAAATGGAATTCACGCTGTTAATGAAAACATCCGGAATCTCCTTCCCTACTCCGGCTTCCCCGTTTTTTCCAGCCGGATTTTTTGACGCCTCCGTGCCGTTTTCCGGACGGGAGACGGCGCCGCTTTTGTGAAAATATCGCCATGAGAATTTTTTTGAGAGAATTTTTTGTTGACAAAGCCGTTAACTTATTTTAAAAAGTAAAAAAATTTTTTCACTATAAGTGCCGATGTTTCGGGGTGCCATAACAAAGCAGCTGAAAAGCGCATGACTGTTGGGAGCCGAATCCTGGAACGCATGTCCAAGCGGTTTTCCTGAAAAGCGAAAAGATAAAACTTCTGAAAGCTTTGGAGGCCTTGTGGCAGCAATCGTTTTTGCGTTAAAACGGATTGCCCGGATTCAGATCAACCTGCCCAATTCCCAAAAGGATGACACACCGCCCCACGGCCATTCACTAACCGTCAGTCATTTTCCATTTTTCAAAAATCTACCGTCCGCAATTTTTCCAACAGCCGCCGGGCCGGAGGTGCTGAAGGTCTGCCGCCGTTGCGTTTTTGCGCGGCGCGCCGGAGGTTTTCCGATCCGGACCTGATCCAGGCGAAGGAAGTGGTTCCCGGGAGAGGGGGAATCTTCTCATTATCGATCCATTGAAAATATTTCGATTCATCCAATGAGGGTAAAAAGGCATGGCGACGTACATCGAGAATGTTCTTGTTTACACGTTTGTAATGGGGTCCATTTATCTTCTGCTTGCCCTTGGGTTTTCCCTGATCTGCGGGGTGCTGCGGATTTTCCACCTCGGATACGCCTATATCTTTCCGCTCACGATTTACGGGACCTGGATGTTCATGTCGGCGCTGGGGTGGCCCCTCATTCCCTCCATTCTCGGGATGATCGTCGTTCAGTTCATTGTTGCCATCGCGATTTACAAGGGGATGATCAAGCGATACATGACGACGGAGGATGTTTTGCTCACCGCGCTGCTGCTGATTGCGCTGATTGTGGAGCAGGCCGCAAATTACTTTTATCCGATTCAGGCGGGGGTTTATCTGGAAACCACGCTGGCCGAAGGCACTTATCAGTTCGGAGACGCCGTGGTGCCCAAGCAGCTGATCATCGGCTCCCTGATCGCGCTGGCGATGACCGGCGCCTTTGTTTTCTTCTTCGTGAAAACAAAAACCGGCATGGCCATCCGCGCTTTGTCCCAGGATATTTATTCTTCCAAGATTGTCGGCATCAACGTCGAGACGCTTTATATGTTCACCATGATGCTGGTGCTTTTGCCGGTGATTATCGGCACGCTCATTGTTGCGCCGGTCTGGGCGCTGGATCCGGGGATGGGGTGGATGTACATGGTGACGGCAATCCTGGTTGCGGTGTTGGGCGGGCTGGGCAACATCAAAGGCACCATTCTGGCCAGCTTTTTGATCGGATTTGCCCACGCCCTTGTCTGTTTTGTCCTCGGAGAGCCGCGTTTCATGAATTTGTCGGCCTTGATTCTTGTCATGGCCATTTTGATTATTCGACCCCAGGGGTTAGCAAGGAGTGAATCGCTATGGTAGAAACGGAATTAAAACGGGACCGCATCGTCGTCCGGCTGGGAACCAAAAAATGGGAATGGACCCTGGAACCTCGTTACTGGCGCAACACGCTGATCTGGGCCGTCGTCCTTTTTATCTTTCCGACGGTATCCTACTTCATCAGCCCCGGCCTGATCAACACCATGATTTCGGCCAATATCTATGCCGCCATCGCCATGCCGCTGGCGCTCATGACCATCGGCACGGGGCGAATGAACTTTGGCCCCCAATTTTACATCGGCGTAGGAGGGTACACGGCGGCGCTTCTGAGCATCGCCTACGGATGGGGCCCGCTGGCCACTTTTCCCTTCGCCGTCCTGATGTCCATGATTTCGGCGCTGATTTTCAGCCCGCTGGTCATCATGGCGCGCGGTCTTTACTATGTGCTCCTGACGCTGCTGCTCCCGCTGGTTTTCCTGGAAGTGACCTTTATCTATCCGGATATTTTCAAAGGCGATACCGGCCTCTTCGGCATTGTGCCGCTGTTGGACACCGGAAACGCCAAAAACAATTTTTTGCTGATCGGCTATATTTCCACCGCCATCATGTTCGCTTATTTGTGGATCATCAACAAGGTCCTGAAATCCCGCTACGGCCTCTTGATGGCGGCGATCAATGACGATGAGGACGTCGCCCATTCCATCGGCATCAACATCAACAAAATCAAAATTATCGCGTTTGTCTCCGCCTCCACGATGATCGGCATCATCGGATGGTTTTACGCGCACTACTTCAGTTCATTTGCCGGCATCACGTATTTACCGCTGACGTTTATGCTGAAAGTCCTGCTGGTGCTGATGATCGGCGGCCGCGCCCAGGTTTTCGGCTGCGTCGTCGGCGGCTATTTTGTCGCTTTCCTGGAGATGCTGATGATCCGGTACATGGGCCCGATCCAGCCGGTGCTGTTTCCCATTATTCTTCTGGCGCTGCTGTTTATTCTTCCGGAAGGGCTGTTCGGCATTTATCGAAAGCGCCGTTATCGCGAATATCTGCCAACCATTCACGTGCGGAGGTAGAAAGCCATGACTCCATTGTTGAAAGTGAGCAATCTGGTCAAGCGTTTCGGAGGAATCGTGGCGGTCAACAACGTATCCTTTGAAATTTACGAGGGGGAAACACTGGGTTTTATCGGCCCCAACGGCGCCGGGAAATCCACCGTGGTCAACTGCCTGACGGGTTATCTTCCCGCGACGTCCGGTAAGATTGAGATGAACGGCGTGGATATTTCGCGCATGAAGCCGCATGAGCGGGCGCACATGGGGCTTGCCCGAACCTATCAGATTCCGCGCCCTTTCCCGGAACTGACGGCCCTGACCAGCGTTCTGGCCAGTTCCGTTTCAGGCAAGAAAAGGGTCAACCAGAGTTTTGAGGATGCAATGTACGATGCGACGCATTACCTGGAATTTGTGGGGCTGTTCAGCAAGCGGAATATTCTGGCGCGCGACCTGACCTTTTATGAACTGAGAATGCTGGAATTGGCGCGTGCCCTGGCCACCACCCCGCAGTTGCTTTTTATCGACGAAGTCATGGCCGGCCTGAATCCCGGAGAAGCCAAAAACGCCATCCGAATGATCCGGAAAGCCAAGGAGCAATTCGGCATTACGGTCTTCTGGATCGAGCATGTCATGGCGGTCCTGATGGAGGCGGCCGACCGGATTGTCGCGATCAATTACGGGGCCAAACTGGCGGAAGGCACACCGGATCAGGTGGTGAACAATGATGAGGTAATCGAGGCGTATCTGGGCAGAGGTTGGAGGGAATATGCTTGAAGTCAGTGATTTGAGCGCGTCTTACGGCGTCATTCCGGCGCTGCACGGCGTCAGTTTCAATGTTCGGCAGTCGGAAATTGTAACGATCCTGGGGTCCAACGGAACGGGAAAAAGCACGATTCTCAACGTGATCCAGGGCATGATGACCGGCACCAGCGGCAGCGTGATCTTTCGCGACGAAGCCATTCAGGGCCTGCCGTCCCACAAAATCGTTGACCTGGGCATCGTGCAGGTTCCGGAAGGCGCGAAGAGCTTCCCGTTTATGACGGTGAAGGAAAATCTGACGCTGGGCGCATACCGGAAAACGTCCTGGCCCAAAAGAAAACAGACGATTCAGTACGTGTACAGTCTTTTTCCGATTTTGAAGGAGCGCTCCAACATGTCCGCCCGCCTCCTTTCCGGCGGCGAGCAGCAGATGCTGAAAATCGGCCGGGGGCTGATGGCCAATCCGCATCTTCTGATGGTGGACGAACCTTCCATCGGTCTGGCCCCGCTCATTGTGGACGAAGTCTATGAAACACTGGGGAAGCTTCGGAAAACGGGACTGACCATTTTATTGACCGAACAAAACGCCCTGCGCGCGCTGCAACTGGCCGACCGCGGTTATATCATTCAGGAGGGAAGAATTGTTCTGGAGGGAAGATCGGCGGAGCTGATGAAAAACAATCTGGTCAAAAAGGCATATTTGGGGAGATAGCGATGGAAGATTATTTTTCTTATACGGCAAAACTTTTCAATCCCGATGAGGCGGACCGGAAGCCGGAAGCGCTCAAAGGCATCCGGGTGCTGGACTTTTCCCACGTCATCTTCGGGCCGATCGCGGCGAGGCTCCTGGCCGATTACGGCGCGGAAGTGATCAAGCTGGAGCTGCCTTTTTACGGCGACCTGTGGCGTCCGGCGACGTACTGGGGCAAATACTGGAAGCACTCGAATCCCATCTGGCACAACATCACCAAAAACAAGTATTTTCTCTCGGTGAACCTGAAGCTCAAGGAATCCAAAGAACTGATCTATCGAATGGTTAAAGACGCGGACGTGGTCATTGAAAACTTTGCGCCCGGGACGGCGGATGCCTGGGACATCGGCTATGAGAAAATTTCCAAGATCAATTCCAGCATCATTTTCCTGAGCTGCTCCACCTATGGCCAGTTCGGCCCGATGCGGTATTTCCCCGGGTGGGACCTTCTGGCCCAGGGCGCGAGCGGCGTGCTGACGCTGAACGGCTATCCGGACACGGACATTTTTTACAAGCTGCCGGACTACGTGGGCGACTTCATGCCGGGGAATTTTGCCGCTTTATCGGTGTTGATGGCGCTGTACCACCGGAAGAAAACCGGAAAAGGGCAGTATATCGACATGGCGCAGACGGAAGGACTGATGAGGACCCTGTTTCATTACACCTATTATTCCGTGACTCAAAAAGCGATCGGCCGCACCGGAAATGTCGATCCCACCATGGTGCCGGCGGCCATTTTTAAAACGGCCGACGACAAGTTTCTGGCGCTGGCCTGCGCGACGTCCGAGCAGTTTGAAAATTTTACCCGGGCCATCGGCAGGCCGGAGCTGTCTTCGGATCCGCGTTTTTCCGATACGCTGGAGCGGCTGAAGCCGGAAAACGCCAAAGCGCTCCATGCAATTGCGGTGGACTGGATTCGGTCGCAGTCCTGCGCCGATGTCATCCGCCTGGCCGACGATAAAAATATTCCTGCGGCAGAGGTGGCGGACGATTACATGATCGCCAACGAAGAATGGCGCCGCAAGCGCGGAAGCGTGGTGCTTTTCAAGGATGATGTATATGGCAACTTGGTGATTGCCGGGCCTTCCGCGATGCTTTCCGGAACGCCTTCGCGAACCAAGTGGCTGGCGCGGCCGCTGGGGTATCACAACCGGTTTGTGCTCAAGAAATTTCTGGGGTTGAGCGAAGCGGAAATTGAAAAGCTGGAAAAGAAAAAAGTCATCGGGACATTTGACGATCGGCCGGGACTGAAACCGCCTGTCTATTACGATCTGAGCAAGGATCCCATCTATAACTACGGAAAAGAGGTTGGAAAATGAGCCCCAGGGAAGAAGTTTACACTCGGCACGGCGGCAAGGGCGGTGATCGGGGAAAAATTCTCGCCGAAATGATGAACGCCGAAGGAAAACCGGAAGTGCTCGACGACATTCTGGTGCTGGATGTCAGCTCGGCCAATTTTGCGGGCATTGTCGCCGCCAGTTTCTTTGCGGAATTCGGAGCGGAGGTCATCAAAATCGAGCCTCCGGAAGGCGACCCTGCCCGCCTGATCACGCCGTTCGGCGTGACGGTTCAGGGGGTGGGCGTTCCCTTCATGTTCGAGGGCCGCAACAAACGGTACATGACGCTCGACGTTAAAAACAATCCCGAAGACAGGAAGGTTTTTGCCCGGCTGTCCAAAAAGGCGGCGGTCGTGATTGAAAGTTTTGCGCCCGGCGAGATGGACGGCTGGGGGATCGGCTACCGCCAGCTTGTCGCGGAGAATCCGGGGTTGATTTACATCGCGCTTTCCGCCTACGGACAGTACACGGACAAGGCCAGGGAATCCGCGAAAATGCCGGATACGGACATTACGTCCCAGGCGGGTTCGGGGCTTCCCGCGCAGATGGGCGCGCCGCCCAATGAGCCGGAGCCCTATACGTGGCCTCTGCGCGGCGGCATGTGGGCGGGGTGGTATATCTCCGGGCTTTCCGCTGCCCTGGGCGGCGCGGTCGCCCTGCTCCACCGGCAAAACACCGGCCAGGGGCAGATGGTGGATGTCGCCGGAATGGACTCGTATTCCTCCATGGTCGGCATGCCCGCCACCATCGGTTTTACCTGGGAAAAAGCCCGCCCGCGCATCGGCGTTCTGGACTTCATTCTCTATCCCTACGGCCACTGGAAATGCAAGGACGGCTACGTGGCGATCGCCGCGCCGCGGGACCACGATTTCCGGGCGCTCTTGAAGGTTCTGGGTCTGTGGGAACAGGAGGACGACTGGCGCTATTCGTCGGATCGAATCCCCGATATTCTGGAGCAGGCCATCCATCTGCATAAGATCATCGAAGAGAAAACACTGCAGTTTACAGCCGACGAGCTGGTGAAGATGGCGCTCAATTACAGCAAAAAATCCGCCCGCTCCAAGTGGCGGGGCGGCGGCGTGCCCATTGTCATGAAGCTGATGACGCCGGAAGAAGCGATGGAGAATAAACAGTGGCACATCCGCAAGGCGTTTCAGGAGGTGGAAGACAAAAAACTGGGCAAATACACGATCAGCTCCAATTTTGTAAAAATGTCCGAATCTCCCCCCCGGGTCAAATGGGTGGGAAGCGAAATCGGCGGGGACAATGAATATATCCGGAAAAAATATTTAAACGATTAGAAGGATCAAATGTTCGGCGGATATTTGATCGTACATTTTTAAAGGGTTGGTTTGACAAACAGGAGGGGAAACATGATGAAGAGAGCAAGCAGAGTCAAAATGGTCGCTGGGGCGGCGCTGCTACTGCTGGTTGCGATTGCTATCAGCGTACCATCCGTTGCGGTGGCGCAGCCGAAGGGAGAGCCGTTTGTCATCGGCTACATCGGCATGGTCGGATCGCCTGGCACCCGTCCGTGCATGGACATCCAGAAAATGGCGGTGGAGGAAATCAACGCCGCCGGCGGCATCCTGGGACGGCCGGTCAAGTATGTCGTCATGGACAACAAGGGCGACACGTCGCTGTCCGTGGAGGCGTTTCGCAAACTGGTCATCGAGGACAAGGCCAAATTCATCTCCGTCGAAGGCCGGACGGAAGTCTGTCTGGCCGTTCAGGAAGCCTCCGGAATGCTGTTCAAGGAATACCCCCACATCCTCATTTTCAACGGGCCGATGGGCGCGGAACTGACGGCGCGCATCATCGACGAAGCGCCGAAATACAATCACTGTTTCCGTGACTGGGATCCGGAGCCGGCGCATTATGCCCAGACGAAGTATTTCTTCTGCAAGACCATGCCCCAGTATCAGAAAACGAAAAGAATCGCCTTCCTCTGGGAAGACCTCGCCTGGACCACGGAATGGCGCAAAGGCATCAGTTATATCAACCTGCCCACCTGGGAAAAACTGGCCGAGGACTGCGGTTTGGAAGTGGTGTACAGCAAAGCGGTCAAGCCCCGCGGCACCATGTACCTGCCGATTCTTCAGGACATCAAGAAAGCCAACGCCGATGTGATTTTCTTCATCAGCTCCTGGTTTACGGACACGGAATCCTTTGCCAAACAGTGGTCGGATTCCGCGGCTCGCGACATCCAGGTCAACTTATACGGCGGTGTTGCTCAGACTCAGGATTACTGGAAGATGACGGGAGGCAAGGGGCTGGGGATTATCAGCTCCTACACGGATCTTGATACGATCCCGCTGACTTCCAAAACCATCCCCTTGGTGCAAAAAGCGCATGCGCGGAAGATCCCCATGCAGATCCATGTCCACATTGCTTATGCCGATATTTATCATTTCAAGGCGGCCATCGAAAGGGCGAAGGGAACCGGCAACATTAAAAACCTGATCAAAGCCATGGAAGACGTGGAAACCGTCTATTCGCTGGGCAAGATGAAATATGAAACCCGGAAAATCAAACCCTTCTACCATTCCCGTGTGAGGGTTGACGCGGCCAATCCGTGGAAAACCTATCCCGGCTACTACCTGCAGTTGATTGTCCAGTTCCAGAAGGACGGAAAGGTTGCCTTCCTGCACGAGTCCTGCGAGGAAAACGAGAAACTGGTGGCCAAATGGGTGGATCATAAACGCTATAGAACACCCGCGGAGTTGAGGAAGTAATGGACGGCAGGGAACCGTCGCGACGGTTCCCTGCAGGCTGAAGACCGAAGTCTGAAGGCTGAAAGGAAA
>JAAZOZ010000215.1 GCA_012797505.1 Smithella sp.
GCTTCCATCCAGGCGCAGATTCTGAATTTGCTTAGCGATCTGAAAAAAGATTTCGGTCTGACCTATCTGTTTATCTCCCATGACCTCAACGTCATTCATCATGTTTCCGACCGGATTGCCGTGATGTATCTGGGGCGCATCGTTGAACTGGCGGACAAAAATGAACTCTACCGGGAGCCCTTGCATCCGTACACTCGAATGCTGATGGCGGCCATGCCGGGTTGCGATCCGCAAAGAAAGAATAAGGAGATGCCGGTTCGTGGAGAAGCGGGAGATGCCGGGGATGGCGGGTGCAGTTTTAAAAACCGCTGCATGTATAAAATTGCCGTTTGTGATGAGAAGGTTCCGGAACTTCGGTCGTACCCGGGGCGGGGACTGTGCGCCTGTCACCGCACGGGCGAGATATGATCCCAAAACGTTTGTGATTTTATAGAAGAGACAATGCGCTGTCATTGCGAGCAATTTACCAGGAGCTACGCACCAGGTTATAAATGGAAGAAACTGTAATCTCCCCTCCCTCGATGGGAGGGGCAGGGGGAGGGTGAAAACAAAGGCTTCCCCCTCCCCTCAATCCCCGCCCACCAGGGGCGGGGAAGTATCTTAGGAGCAGACTCTTGGTCTGCGTGGCAATCTAAAAAAGGAGATTGCTTCACTTTGCTCGCAATGACCAGTTCTTGTTATCGTGAGAATACAAAACTTAACCTGCGTGCCACCTGGTTATGGCGTAATCTTAAATATTCAAATGGAGCAATGACCATGCATCATGAAGAAAAAGTATTCTGGTCCAACGGCAGTCTCACCGGCGAAGGTTTGTGGCATTCGGGCGCAGTGGATGCGGGCGCGGTGATCTGCCATCCGCATCCGCTGATGGGCGGGTCCATGCACAATAATGTCGTGGAAACCGTCCGCGACGTATGGAGCGCCGCCGGCTTTTCCACGCTGCGCTTTAACTTCCGCGGCGTCGGGAAAAGCACCGGCCGCTATGACGAGGGCAGGGGAGAAAAGCAGGATCTTTTGTCCGCCTGCGCATACGCAAAAAGCCGGGGCGTTAAAAAATTATTTCTGATCGGTTATTCGTTCGGCGCGTGGATCTGCTGTCGCCTGCTCAGGGACAATCCCTCCGTCGCGACGTCCGTTTTGCTGGTATCCCCTCCATTGCAATACTTCGAGTTCGACTGGGACGGACTGGAAAACACCGTGGAATTGATGATCTGCGGGGATCAGGACACGTTCTGCGATGTCGAGACCCTCTCAAAAAAAGCAGAATCCATTTCGGCAAAATTGACGATCCTTTCCGGAGCCGATCATTTTTATTTCGGACACGAAGCCCGGCTGGCTGAGGATTTGAAGCGGTATATTCATGAAAAAAAGCTTGATTTTAAATAAATTGGTGTTATGTTCTGATCAAATGCATCGGTTTTAGAGCCGGTTTTACAAGGGTTGGAAGCTTCGGGTCGGTAAATAAGTAGTGTTGAGATTGATTTACAAAAAAAGAAAATAAC
>JAAZOZ010000216.1 GCA_012797505.1 Smithella sp.
AAAAAGCGCAGCGGCGCCAAAAATCGGACAAGGGGCTGTACCCCCTGAGGGCGGCAAGTCCTCTTGCTCCAATAAACAAAAGGATGGTGCTTTAATCATGCCGAAGATCATTGAAGGAAAAATTGTCGCCAAAGGGATGAAATTCGCGATCGCCGCAAGCCGGTTCAACGATTTCATCAGTGGACGCCTTATCGACGGCGCGGTGGACACGCTGGTCCGGGCGGGAGCGGATGAGAAAGACATCGCCATTTACAAGGTTCCCGGCGCTTTCGAACTGCCGCTCGCAGCGAAAAAGCTGGCCAAAAGCCAGCGCTTTGACGCGGTCATCTGCCTGGGCGCGGTCATCCGCGGCGCGACGCCGCATTTTGAATACGTCAGCGCGGAAGTATCCAAGGGAATCGCCAACGTGGGGCTGGATGCGGAAATTCCGGTGGCCTTCGGCGTTCTGACGACGGATACCATCGAACAGGCCATTGAACGGGCGGGCGCCAAGTCCGGCAATAAAGGCGCGGACGCGGCGATGGCGGCCATTGAAATGGTGGACCTGTTCAAAAAGATGAACCCCTAAGGCGAAAAGCAGGACAACGCCGGCATGATCCGGCATTGCGACGTTTGAGGATTCGATGCAGGAACGGAGAAAGGCGCGCGAAGTCGCCTTGCAGGTTCTTTATAGTTTGAATTTTGTCACCCTTGACACGGAAAGCGCCCAGGAGCTTTTCTGGGGGAATTTTGTCGCGCCCAAGTCGGCCAGGGAATTTGCGGCCACGCTGATTTCCGGCGCCTGGAGCCACCGGGAAGAACTGGACCGGCTCATTGCCGATAGTTCGGACAACTGGTCGCTGGGAAGGATGTCCAAGGTTGACATCAGCATTCTGCGAATGGCGGTTTTTGAGTTTCTCTACTGTGACGACATTCCGCCCAAAGTCAGCATTAATGAAGCGGTTGACCTGGGAAAAGCGTTCGGATCGGAAAATTCCGGCTCTTTTATCAACGGCATCCTGGATGCCCTCCATTTGAAACTACAAAAAAAACATGCAGATCACGCTGTCCACACAGCCACCCGACCGGCAAAAGCATAAATGTCTGGTTTTGGGTTTTTTCGACGATGAAAAGCCCCCGCGCGGCATTTGCGGGCTGATGGACTGGCGTCTCAACAGCCTGATTTCCAGGGAAATCAAACAGGGACACATCCGGGGCGAGTTCAAGGAGCAGGTGGCGATTCCCTGGCCGGAGCGCATTGACGCGGAGATGCTTTTTCTTTTCGGCCTGGGCGGTCTTGCCGATCTTTCCTATGATCGGATTTACGAGGCGGCCTATGCGGTGATGACCGCGGCAGGCAGAATGAAGCTGTGGGATTTTTCGTTTGATCTGCCCGGGGACGGCCGTTCGATGCTCTCTCCGGCCGGTGTGCTGGAGGCCATGCTGACCGGTTTTTTTGACTGCCTGTCGGAGGATATCAGCCGGCTGACCCATACCAATATCTGTCTGGTCACATCGCCTCAGAACCTGCAAGAGGTCGCCCTCGGCATGAAGCGATTCAATGAAAATGTGCGGCACCTGGGATCGGTTGATTTCAGCGCGCTTCAGGCGCGCCTCGCCGGATATTGATCAGACAATATAACACGCCGTAAAAATTACCGATCACGACCCGCCTTTGCGAAAAGCAAAGTGACAAAGCCGTCCTGCCGGAGATGATGTATGGAGAACTTTTCATCATTACACTTTTGTCATCGCGAGGAGCGAAGCGACGTGGCGATCTCTTAAAATGATCAAATGCTTATGAGATTGCCTCACTTCGTTCGCAATGACGAAGAGACATCATGCAAATGTTTCGAATGGATGGATGAAAAAGGGTGAAGGCGAAGGCCCGCCGGATTCAGCGGTTCAGAAACGTCATGGCCAGGATATTGCTGTTTCCTTCCCGGCGATAGGCCACCCGGTCGGTCATCTTGCGGATGAAGAATACGCCCATGCCGCCGATCTTGCGTTTCGTCAGATCCGATTGAACGTCCGGATCAGCCAGCGACAGGGGATCGAAAGCCACCCCCGTGTCGTGGATCTCAATCGTCAGCGACGGATCGTCCGCAACCAGGCAGCGCACTTCAACCTGTCCCTGGCCTTTAGCGTAGCCATGCACGAACACGTTGACCAGCGCCTCCTCCGCAACCAGTTCAATCCGGCTCAGGGCGCTTTCGGAAAACCCCCGCTTTTTTGCCTCGGCCCGAATGAAAGTCAGCAGTTCATGCAAGCTTTCCACCCGGGCGGGCATTTTCTTCATAATCATAGACGAATCCGGCCAACGCTACTTGATGGCGTCCTGAGCCGCTCCCAGAGTGTCAAATGCGGGAATCAGAGCGATAAAACCCGAGATGGTAAAAACGTCTTTCACATTGTCCCGGAGTCTGGCCATGCACAATTTCCCGTCACGCGCCTTCATTTTCTTGGCCGTGGTCAGAAAGACTCTCAGACCGGCGCTGCTGATATAGTCGAGTCCCTGCAGATCGAAAATCAGCTTTTTTCCGGGCTGTTCAAACCACTGATTGAGCCGCTCCTCCAGTTGGGGGACGGAAACGGCATCCAGTCTTCCTGTAATGGCAAAAACGGCAATATCTGACTCATTTGTAACGACGATTTCCATAGGTGTGCTCCTTATCGTGATGGCTCGAACCTGAAAAAAAGCATTCGGACGGCGCGAGTATAGAAAGAACATCGGCGTCTGTCAATAAATTTTAAGGGTTACCTGAAATCTTAAAACTTTCGTTTTGAGCAAAGTTTATGCTATAGGAAGGCAAACATTTCTGAAAGCCGGAGGAGAACCGAACCCCATGATCTACAATGAAGAATTTGAAACCCTGCCCCGGGAGGCGCTCGAAGCGCTGCAGTTCAAAAGACTCCAACAGGTTGCCTCGCGGCTTTACCATACCGTCGGTTTTTACAAAAAGTCTTTTGACCGGGCGGGTGTGACGCCGGAGAGCCTTAAATCCCTCGATGATCTGAAGCGTTTTCCTTTCACCACCAAGCAGGATTTGCGGGACAATTATCCCTTCGGGCTTTTTGCCGCGCCGATGAGCAATGTCGTGCGCCTGCACGCCTCGTCCGGCACAACCGGCGCATCCACCGTGGTCGGCTACACGAAACGCGACATCGACACCTGGGCGGAGCTCATGGGACGCTGCTTTGTGGCCGCGGGCCTCACCAAGAACGACGTCATTCACAACGCTTACGGCTACGGCCTGTTCACCGGGGGTCTGGGCGCTCATTACGGCGCGGAAAAAATCGGCGCCAGCGTCGTGCCGATGTCCGGGGGCAACACCAAACGCCAGATCATGATTCTGCAGGACTTTCGTCCCACCGCCATCTGCTGCACGCCTTCCTACGCGCTGAACCTGGCGGAGCAGGGCCGCGCCATGGGCGTGGACATGCGCTCTCTGGCGCTTCGCGTCGGCGTTTTCGGCGCGGAGCCCTGGAGCGAGCAGATGCGGGACGAAATCGAAAAAGCAATAAACCTCAAGGCCTTCAACATCTACGGCCTGTCGGAAATCATGGGGCCGGGCGTGGCCATGGAATGCGACGAGGCGCGCGACGGCATGCATATCTTTGAGGATCATTTTCTCGTTGAAACGATCGATCCCAAAACGGGAGACGTTCTGCCGCCCGGCTCCGAGGGCGAACTGGTTTTCACCACGCTGACCAAAGAGGCTTTCCCTCTGATCCGCTACCGGACGCGCGACATCTCCCGCCTGAATCCGGCGTCCTGCCGCTGTGGACGGACGCATTACCGCATGGGGCGCGTCATGGGCCGCAGCGACGACATGCTGATCATCCGCGGCGTCAATGTCTTCCCCTCGCAAATTGAAGCGGTGCTGGTCGGCATTGAGGGATTGGAGCCGCATTACCAGCTGATCGTGGACCGGGAAGGAACGCTGGACACGCTGGAAGTCCAGGTGGAATTGACGGAAAAGCAATTCGACGGCGCCGATGAAGTCAAAGGGCTGCAGCGGCTGGAAAGTCAACTGAAAAAGGACATGAAGGATTATCTGGGCATCACCGCCAAGATCAAACTGGTCGAGCCCAAAACCATCCAGCGCTCCGAAGGCAAAGCCAGCCGCGTGATCGATAAGAGAAGGTTGTGAAAAACCCATAGCGCAGGGAACATCGTTGATAGCTTATGGCCCTCTGTAGGGAACGGTCTTGCCACCCGCAAGGGTGGTTCAAACCGTTCCCTACACCTTACCATCCACTATTCACCATCCACCATGATTTCCTTCAGGGGCAGCGTGGCCGAGTACCTCATTGAAAACCCGAAGCATCAGAACCTTCTGATTGCGCTCATCTGCGCGGGGGCGTTTATCGCCAATCTGGACGCCACCATCGTCAACATCACCCTGCCCGTCCTGTCGCAGGAGTTTTCCGTAAGTCCGAGCACCGTCTCCTGGACGGTTCTGACCTACCTCCTTTTTGAAGCCGGCTTCATGCTGCCGATGGGAAAGCTGGCGGATATGAAAGGCGTCCGGACGGTTTATCTCGTGGGCTTTGCCGTTTTTCTTCTGGGATCGCTGGCCTGCGGCTTCTCTTCGAGCATCAATGGTCTGATCGCCTTCCGGGCCTTTCAGGGCATCGGCGGGGCAATGCTCTTCACGGTCATGATGTCTTTCATCCCCATTTACCTCCCGCCCGGACGGCGCGTTTTCGCCACAGGCCTTGTCACAACAGCCGCGGCTGCGGGCGTGGGTCTGGGGCCGCCCCTGGGCGGCTGGCTGGCATCCACGGTCGGTTGGCGATGGATATTTTTTGTCAATATTCCCTTTTGCCTGGCCGCGATCGTCGCCGGCCGGCGGTTCATCCCCACGGCTTTTCCCCGCATTCCCGACCGGCGTTTTGACTTTGCGGGAGCGGTCTTCTCTTTTCTGACGTTTGTGTTTTTTCTTCTGGCCGTCAACAAAGGCCTGGAATGGGGCTGGACCTCGTCTGCCATCCTGGCCTGCTTTGGCGCATCGGCACTGGCGCTGGCCCTTTTTATCCGGCGCGAGAAAAAAATCGACTATCCGCTGATTCGGTTCAGGCTTTTTACCAGCCGCATCATTGCCTTCGGTCTGCTCTCTTTAAGCGTCAGCCTGATGACCGCAGGCGGCGTCTTGTTCATCTTTCCGTTTTATCTCATGGAAGGCCGGGGCCTTGACGTTCATATCGCGGGACTGATCATGATCCTCTTGTCCCTGGGGCAGTTCGTCGGACCTTACATGGGAAGGCTTTCGGAAAAATTCGGCGAAAGTTCCGTCTGCCTGACGGGTCTGGCCGTCGGCGTCCTGTCGTTTCTTTTCTTTCTGGGTCTCGGACACGAAACCCCGCTTTACCTGATCTGCTTCGCACTGGGACTATTCGGTCTGTCGCAGGGGATCAGCAAGGCGCCCAGCATAGCGCTGGTCATGGATTGCGCGCCGCCGGCCGAAAAAAATGCGCTGGCGGGCGTTGTCAGCCTGTGCCGGAGCCTCTCCATCGCTCTGGGCGTCCTATTTTTCGAAACGGTTTTTTCCGGTTCGATCCCCCACAGCATATCCCTGAACGATACCCATATCGCCGCCGCCATTGCGCATCCGCGGGAGCTGGCCGCGGGCTTTCACGATGCCTTTCTTTTCGGAGCGCTGATCAGTCTGATGGCCGTCGTATTGATGTTTCTGGCAGGAAGAAAAACCCATCACCTGTAGGGAACGGTTTAAAACCGTTCCCTACATTCCACTCACCGCAGCGGGTCTAAAGACCCGCACTACAGTTTACTCGTCGCTTTCCACTATCCACCATTCACTATTAACGATTCTTCACTTCCCTGACGATCCGGGCTGTGTCTTCGTAGCAGCTTTTGCCGAAAGGCATGATCAGGTAAAGGCCGGAAGCCTCCGCGGCAATTCCTGCGGCAAGCTCGCAGGCCCGATCCAGGCCGAAGCGGCGCTGGTCCTGGAGTGACTCGTACCGGTCAAACCCCGCCGCAACTTCCGGGGGAACGGCAATGCCCGGAATCCGGCCGCCGGCCAGAAATTGTGCGTTGCGACGGCTCGTAAGCGGCATCACGCCGGGGAAAAGGCGGATCGGCAATCCCGCCAGGGCGTCTTGCAGTCTGTGGGAATCGTCCAGCGTAAAGACCGGCTGGGAAAACACGAACTCGGCGCCTGCGTCGATCTTGGCCCTGAGCCACTTGATCTGCGGCGGGATGGGTCGGGCAATCGCGCAGCCGGCGCAGAAATCCGGCGGATCGGCAAGCCCCTCGCCGTTGATGATCCGGCCTTCGCGCAACCCGCGGAGAAGCCGCAGCAGTTCCACCGATGAGCGCACATCCGTCACGCGCTGCGCCAGATTGCCCAGATGCCCCATGGACGGCGCGTCGCCCGTCACGGCCAAAAGCCCCCGGAGCCCCAGATCCCAGCCGCCGATAAGCGAAGAGTGCAGGCGCATCAGGTTGGACTGCGTTACGCCCAGGTGGCAGATCGAAGGAATGTCCAGAACGGATTGAAGACGCGCGGCGGTGACCATTGCGTCGCGACCGACCGCGGCGCCGGCATTGTCCGGCACGTCGAAGAGATCCGCTCCGGCTTCGGCCACGGCGGCCGCGCCCTGCACAATTTCATCGAGCGATCGCGTTCGCTCGGCGCGGATTTCCACGCTGATCAGAAAACGCTTGTCCGCCACGAGCGCGCGGATGGGGTTCGCGGCCGCGGCTGCCGTTGCAGCAACGGCGGGCAGAGGCGCGGCGACTGCAGCCGGACGCGGACGCGGTGCAACCGCCCGGCCGCGCAACGCTTCGGACAATTTGCGGATGTGGTACGGCGTGGTGCCGCAGCATCCGCCGATCACCGCCGCGCCGGCGTCGGCGAGTTCAAGCGCAAATGCAGCAAAATCGTCCGGTGAAAATTCGTAGGTGACGGCGCCGCGTTCGATTTGCGGATGGCCGGCGTTGGCCGAAGCGGTAACGGGCCAATCGGTATGCGCCGCAAGATAGGCGGCCACACGGACAATTTCATTCGGATGGCGGCAGTTGGTGCCCACTGCAACGACATTTGCCAGGCGCGCCTCGGCGAGCAGACAGTCCACGCGTTCCCATCTCTGCCCTCCCCCGCCGGTGTTGCCGATCTGGAAAATGACGGGCCGTCCCGTCGCGGCAGCGGCGGCCAGAGCGGCTTTGGCTTCGCGCGGCTCCACAAACGTCTCCAGAAGCAGCGCATCGGCTTCGACAAGCGCCAGACACTGTCTCCGATAAATCTCCTCCAGCGCCCCGTCCGGATAGTCCTCCAAGCGAAGCCCCAGCCCCAGCGGCCCGACCGAGGCCCAGACCAGGCACTGTGCGCCGCCCGCCTCTCTGGCCAGGGTGACTCCCGCGCGGTTTACGTCGTCGCATAAATCGTCCGCGCCCGCTTCACCCAGGATCAGCGCATTGGCCGCAAACGTATTGGTCACGAGAATCTGCGACCCCGCATCCCGGTAAGCGGCGTGCAGATTCCGGACCAGCGCCGGTTCGCGGAGGTTGAGCAGTTCCACCGGTTCGTCGATTCTGCCGCCGGCTTTGCGCAGACAGGTTCCGATCGCCCCGCTGCCGACAAGTACCGTTCGCCCCAGTTCGTTCATCAAGGGATGCGTCATGGATATCTTTCTCCTGTCGTTCTCCGTAGTGGATATTCAGTTTCATCTAGCCCATCCAGCGAGGCCGGTCGGCGATCCATGCCGCCACCTCTCCGGCAAGCCACTCTTCAATCTCCCGGACCATGTAGAAAGCAGGCCTCAGGAGCGCATCGTCCCGGGCAATCTTTCCCTCGCCTGCGGCAATCTTCGCCAGCGCCGTGCCGGGATAAATGCGAATCCCCCGCGAGACTTTTCCCGACTCCAGAGACAGCGAATCGGCAAAACGGAGGCTCTCCATCACCGATTCCCGGGTTTCGCCGGGTCCGCCCAGGAGAAGAAACCCCATCTGACGGATGCCGTGGCGGGCAAGCATCTGAGACGTCCTACGGACTTCTTCGGGACTGAACCGCTTGTTCAACGCTTTCAGGATTCTGGCGCTGCCGCTTTCAAACCCCAGACTGACTTCACAACAGCCCGCTTCCGCCATGAGCCGGATGAGCTCCTCATCGACGGTCCCGGGATAGAAAATGCATCGCCATTGGATATCGAGGCCCTCGCGGATGATCAGCCGGCAGATTTCCTTTGCATAGGACGGAGGCAAATTGAAGGTGTTGTCAACAAAATAGAATTGGCGGAATCCGGCTTGCGCCAGCGTCTTCAACTCCCGAACCACTTGCTCCGGCGGCCGCTTCCGGAGAGTCCGCCCTTCAATGACGGCCGTGGAGCAGTAGCTGCAATTCATGGGACAGCCGCGCCTTGTCTGAAACGGCATCCAGAGATTCCGGTCATAGGCCGTCAGAAAATGATGAACGCCGGAAACCGGCAGACAGCCGAGGTCCCGGATAAACGCCCGTTCGCCCTGCAGTCCGCGGCCCCGCAAGTAAAGGCCGGGCAGTCCTGCCGGATCCTCTCCCTTCGCCAGCCTCGCCAGTAGCTCGGGAAAAGCCGCCTCGCCTTCGCCCTGAATGCCCATGTCCGCTTCCAGATAGTCCAGCACCGCCTGCGGAAAGATGCTATACCCCGCGCCTCCGAGCACAATCGGCGCACCGGAAAGATTGCGGCATTCCCGGACGATGCCACGGACGTCGTCGAGCAGAAATCTCGCGGCCTGCATGACCTGGTCGTCGATATTCCGCACGGAGATGCCGATGATTTCGGGCCGGAACGATTCGACCGCCTGGCGCACGGGCGCCAGGATGTCCGCATGGGACATCAGATCGAGCAGGCGCACATCGTGGTCGGATTCCTGCGCGGCGGCGGCCACGTAATTCAGACCCAGCGGCGCTGGCAGAATATTGATTTTTTCCGTATTGGCGGAAATGAGCAGAACGCGCATATTTTTTTCCATTTCAAAAGAAATGATGTCCGGCGGCAGTATTATCTCTTTAGTGAAGCGGGGCCGCAGCGCAGGGAATGGCCGCTACCCGGTGATCCCTTTCTGCGTCATAACCTGCGCATTGGTGAAAAGCGCCATGCCGGTTTTCAGCCTCCGGAATCCGAACTTTTCGTAAAAC
>JAAZOZ010000217.1 GCA_012797505.1 Smithella sp.
CGGCCCGACTGGTCAGGGTCGGCGTCTTCGTCAATGGCAAAGAATCCTGCGTTTGGCGCACATTTGAAGATTGCCGCCTGGACATGATCCAGTTCCACGGCGACGAATCTCCCGCCTACTGCCGTCAATTTCCAAAAAACCGGATCATCAAGGCGCTGACGCTCAAAACCGGTGAGGATGTCCGGCGGGCCGGCGATTTTGACGTCGCCGCGATTCTGGTCGATGCCCGCCACGCCGGGCTTTACGGCGGCACGGGCAAAACGGCCGACTGGGACCTGGCCGGGAAGATTGCCGGGCCGCTGATTTTATCGGGCGGTTTGAACGACTCCAACATTCTTGAGGCGCTGCAAAAGGTCCGTCCGGCTGCGCTGGACATCAACAGCGGCGTGGAGGAAAGGCCGGGTAAAAAAGAGGCGGCAAAAATCAAAAGCATCCTGCAACTCATTAAGCACGCGACGGACGGCAACCCATCGCCGCCAATATTTGTTCAAAGGAAAGAGAAATGAAAACACTGCCGGATCAAAACGGACACTTTGATGTTTTTGGAGGACGGTATGCGGCTGAAACGCTGATGCCCGCGCTGCTGGAGCTCGAAGAGGCTTATGCGAAGACCCAAAAAGACAAAACCTTTGCGGAGGAATTCGATCGGTACCGGCGCGAATACGCCGGACGACCGACACCGCTTTATTACGCCGAACGAATGACCAGGATGCTCGGCGGCGCCAAAATCTATCTCAAGCGCGAAGACCTCAATCACACCGGCTCGCACAAGATCAACAACACCCTGGGGCAGGCGCTTCTGGCGCGGCGCATGGGCAGGAAAAAAGTCATTGCCGAGACCGGCGCGGGACAGCACGGCGTGGCGACCGCAACCGTGGCGGCGCTTTTCGGAATGGAATGCAAAATCTTCATGGGCGAGGAAGACATCCGCCGCCAGGCGCCCAACGTCTTCCGCATGAAGATTCTGGGCGCGGAGGTAGTGCCGGTTAAAAGCGGCACGGCCACGCTCAAGGACGCGATGAACGAGGCCATGCGCTACTGGGTGTCGTCCGTGCGGGACACCTTTTACATCATCGGCACAACCGCCGGACCGCATCCCTACCCCATGATGGTGCGCAATTTTCAGTCGGTTATCGGGCGCGAAGTCAAAAAGCAGACGGTAAAAGCGGAAGGCCGGAATCCCGATGTTCTGGTGGCCTGCGTGGGCGGCGGCTCCAATGCCATGGGTTTGTTTTATCCGTTCCGCCATGAAAAGAAGGTGGAGATGTTCGGCGTGGAAGCAGCCGGCCGCGGCATGAACACGAACGAGCATTCGGCAAGCATCAACGGCGGAAAAATCGGGATCCTGCACGGCAACAAAACCTATCTGCTGCAGGATGAAAACGGCCAGGTGCGCGACGCCTATTCCATCGCGGCGGGACTGGATTACCCCGGCGTGGGCCCGGAGCACGCCTATTTCGCCCAATCCGGCCGGGCCGCCTATGTCACCGTGACGGATGAGGAAGCGATCGGGGCGTTTTTATTTTTGTCGCGGCAGGAAGGGATCATTCCGGCGCTGGAAAGTTCGCACGCGATCGCCCACGCCATGAAAATCGCTCCGAAAATGAAGAAGAGTCAGATTCTGGTCGTCTGTCTTTCCGGCCGGGGAGACAAAGACGCCCGGACGATTATGGAAACGCTGCAGGGATAAAATCCTCCCCGGCCCTCCTTCAGAAAAGGAGGGCGTGATGATGGACTCGTAAAAAGTCCTCAATGCCGTCACCCCGGCGAAAACCGGGGTCCGGAAATAATTGACTATACTGGATTCCGTTTTTCACCGGAATGACTACTTTACTTGCTTTTCGACTTTTTACGGGACCCTCCGTTGTAAATGAAAAAGAAACGAGGAGATTATGGGACGAATTGGAAAAAAATTTGAAGAGCTGCGCGCCAACAAGGAAAAGGCGCTGATCGTTTATCTGACGGCGGGCGATCCGTCGCTTGCGGCGACGCGCGAACTGGTGTTGAGCCTGGAAAAATCCGGCGTGAATATCGTTGAAATCGGCGTGCCGTTTTCCGATCCCACGGCCGACGGCCCGGTCATTCAGGCCGCATCCCAGCGGGCGCTCAAAGCCGGAACCACGCTGCGGGGCGTTCTGGAACTGGTGGCCGAGATTCGCCGGACATCCCAGATTCCCATCCTGCTTTTCGGCTACTTCAATCCGATTTTTGCCTATGGCGCGGAAAAGTTCTCCCAAGCGGCAAAAGACGCGGGGGTGGACGGAATCCTGGTGGTGGATCTGCCGCCGGAGGAGGCGGGTGAACTGAGGATTTTCACGGATGCGGCCGGGATCGATTTCATTGCGCTGGTCGCCCCGACCACCGGCCGCGACCGGTTAAAGACCATTGTGCAAGACGCCACGGGATTTCTGTATTACATTTCCATTACCGGCGTCACCGGCGCCGCGGCGCCAAAAGTTGAAGATATTTCCCGCGAAGTCGGCAAGATCCGCAAAATGACCAAACTGCCGATTGCCGTGGGCTTCGGCATCTCCTGCGCCGATCAGGCAAGGGCCATCGCCCGCATCGCCGACGGCGTTGTCATTGGAAGCGCCGTCGTCCGCCGGATCGATGAAAACCGGGCAAACAGCGATTGTATTCAAACCGTTTGCGCGTATGTCAGAGAAATCAAGGAAGCCCTTTCCTGAGGTTTCTTTTCGCCTGCGGCATCAAAACCTTCTTCAGAAATCACCGTACAAACCATTGATCTGGCTGGATTCACAGGATTTTTCATATTTTAGACAATTTGCTTGACAGCCGTCTTCCGTTTCACTATAACATTAAACCTCAACTTTAATGTTTGGTTCGGCGAATGAAATTGAAAATCGGTGAAATCGCGAAAAGAAGCGGCCTGCGGCCTTCGACCATCCGCTATTATGTCGGGGAGGGGCTTTTGCCCAAGCCCGAAAAAGCGAATGAAAAAATGGCTTACTACGACGAGGCTTGTGTCGATCGCCTGCGCGCGATTCAGGAGCTGAAGGGAAAGCGGTACTTCCCTCTTTACCTCATCAAAAATATTCTGCGCCGGATGGATGAAGGCCTGAATCTGACCGAAGCCGAAACGATCGAAAACGCCGTGTTTAGGTCCGACGGGCGCGCGGAAAACGGACTGCTGAGCCAGGCCGCGTTTCTGGCCGCAACGGGACTTACGGAAAAGGAATTGACGCAGGCCCGGCGTCTGGGCATCCTGATCCCGTTTGCGACCGAAGGGGACAAGCCTCTGTACGACACAGACGATGTCCGCGCGGGAAGGGACGGAATCAAAAAAATGGCCGATCTCGGGATGAAGCTTCAGGAGCTGTCCTTCTGGGTGGAACTGGGGCGGCAAATCGTGGAAAAAGAAATGGCGCTTCGCCGCAAAATGGTTGCCGGAAAATCGACACGGGAAAACATCGCCATCACCGCCGAACTGACGCGGGTCGGGGATTTCTACCGGGACTATATTCTCCGGCGCCTTTTCCAGAAGCAGGTGGAGCAAAACATTCAGAGCAGCCTGAAGACGGCTAAAAAACGAAAAACCGGAAACACCGGGAAAAAATAGGAGGACTTTCATGTACAATACGCAAATCACCAGAATGTTCGGCGTCCAGTATCCCATTATCTGCGGAGCGATGATGTGGCTGTGCAAGCCGTCGCTGTGCGCGGCCGTGTGCAATGCCGGCGGCATCGGCAATCTGACCGCGGCCAACTACGAAACGGAGGACGAATTCCGCGCGGCCATC
>JAAZOZ010000021.1 GCA_012797505.1 Smithella sp.
ACGAGAAATCTTAATCTCTACGGGTAAATTTCCCGCTCCTTGGGGCGAAATTATTAAAGGGTTTCCTTCTACAATACCCCGCTGCTTGCGGCGGGGGTTTTCTTTTTTTTTGTAGGTTGATAGGTTTCTCCCTTCGGTCGAAATGACAAAAATGGCCGTTATTCAAAGCTCTCAAGACATGAACGATCCGGAAGAGGCTTTTCCCGCCGGCAATCATTCCGATATCCGGATCGATCAGGCTCCAGCTTAACCGGAGAGCCGAACGGTTTTAGAAATTCACGACGCTGTATCAGGAGTGAATAAACGATGAAGAAAAAAGCGGTTTTGTGGATCGTGCCTTTCCTTCTTTATGTCGCCCTGCTGGGGGTCATGCCGCAGATGGAGCCTGATGAGGTGCGCTACAGTCTGATTGCCTCCGCAATGAACGAAACAGGCAGCTATGTAACCCCCAAAATCAAAAATACCGTCTACCTGGAAAAACCGCCGCTGGTTTCCTGGGTGACGGCGGCAGCCTTTAAAATCTTCGGAGAAAATGACTTTTCTGCCCGGCTGTTTTCCGGTCTTTGCGCCTGGGGGTGTATTCTGCTGGTATTTTGGATCGGACGGCGCTTCCGTGATGAAAAAACCGGCCTGTATGCAGCGGCCGTTCTTACCATTTCCGCCTTCCCGTTTGCGCTGGGCAGAATCAATATCCTGGACATGCCGCTTACCCTGTTTCTTTGTCTGGCCATCTGGCTGGGATACCTGTCCGTGACGGAGGAAAAGAAAAGGCTGCTTTCTTACGGGTTTTATTTCGCATGCGCCTTGGCTTTTCTGACCAAGGGAATGATCGGCGTCGTTTTTCCTTTTGCTGTTCTGGGGATCTGGCTCGTCTGGGAACGTCGCTGGCGTTTGCTCCCGCGGTTGATTTCCCCCGCTGGAATTATCATTTTTCTGGCCGTGGTTTGCCCATGGCTTTATCTGGCGCAAAAAGAGAATCCGGATTTCCTGTGGTTTTTCTTTGTGCGGGAACACTTCCTGCGCTTTACGACGCAGATGCACGGCAAGACGGAGCCGTTTTATTATTTTCTGCCCGTGTTGATCGGCGGCACCCTTCCCTGGTCAATTTTTCTGATCCGCGCCTGGCAGCCGGGAAAATGGAAAGAGCAGTTGTTCAGGAAAGAGGAGAACCGGTTTCTGGCTGTTTGGTTTTTATTTATTTTTCTCTTTTATACGGTTTCCTCTTCTAAACTTGTCACCTATATTGCGCCGGTGTTTCTGCCCGCAGCGCTTTTTGCGGGCTGCATCTTTCGCGGCTACGACGAAGCTCCGGCGCAGCCGACCGGAAGACGGAAAATCCTCTACAGTCTTCTGGCGTGGGGCCAGTTCCTGATCGTGGGCGCCGCTCTTCTTTTGTCGCCGATTGTCAAATCGCATCATGATCCTTCCAGGGGGTTGGTCATCATGATTTCAGACCTCTGGTGGATCTACCTTTTGCCGGTGTTTCTGGCGGCGGGGTTGATGATTTTTCTTCCGGATTGGATTGCCCGTCGAAAGGGCGCGGGCTGGTTTCCCTCCCTGTATCTGCTTTGCTGCATTTTCCTTGCGGGTTTTCTCTTTCCTCTCAATGATTTTTTGTATCCCTACCGCAGCGCGCTGGTTGCGAAAGAGGCGATTGCGCGGTACGTGCCGCAAGGAAAGCTTTTGTATCAGTACCGCGTCAATTTCTACGGAATTGATTTTTACAACAAAATCCGAACGCCCATTGTCGAGGATTTTGGCGAATTGAGTGAAGGCATTGCAAAACTGCCGGAGGCCGAAAGAAAAAAATATTTTCTTTCAAGACAGGATTTCTTTGCAAAATGCAGGCAGGAAAAAGAGGTTTACTGCATTACACAGCACGAAAAAAGGCTCAAAGACCTGCGGGAACAGTTTGCAGGAATGGATATGCTCTGGGAAAACGGCGCGTTTTATCTGCTGCGCATTCGAAATCAGCCAAAGGATTGATGCCCTATGAAGATTCGTAAAGATTTTCTGCCGTTCAGCCGCCCGTCCATCGGGGAGACGGAGATTAACGCCGTGGCGGCCTGCCTGAAATCCGGATGGATCACCACCGGCGCCCTTTGCAAGGCGTTCGAAGAACAGTTGTGCGCGCTGACCGGCGCTCCCCGCGCCGTCTCGCTCAGTTCGGCCACAGCCGGAATGCATCTGATGCTTACGGCCCTGAACGTCGGGCCGGGCGATGAAGTGATCACGCCGTCGATGACGTTTGCCTCGACCGTCAACCTGATCGCCCTTCGTCAGGCAAAGCCCGTGTTTGTCGATGTTGATTACGGGACGCTCAACATGGACTGTGAGGCGATGGAAGAAAAAATTACCGAACGGACCAAAGTGATGATTCCCGTTCATTTTGCCGGCGCTCCGGCGGACATGGACCGAGTCAACCGGCTGGCCCGGAAATATTCCCTGAAGGTCATTGAAGACGCGGCCCACGCGGTCGGCACGTCCTACAAAGGGACGCACGCGGGCGGCTTTGGCCATCCCGCAATCTTTTCCTTTCACCCGATCAAAAACATTACGACCGGAGAAGGAGGCATGATTACGCTGAACAGCGCCGCTGTGGAAAAGAAATTGCGTTTGACGCGATTCCATGGAATAGAAAGAGACGCTTGGAAACGGTACGGCAAGGGGGGGAATCCTTCCTATGACATCGCAGAGCCGGGCTACAAGTACAACATGCCGGACCTGCTGGCGGCGCTGGGGCTGGCGCAGATGGAGCGATGGCGGGAGCTCAATGCAAGGCGGCGAGTTCTGGCGGGGCTTTACTTCGACGGTCTGCGGGGGACAGAGGGCCTCGATTTGCCTGAAGTTCCTTCCTATGACCACGTTCATGCCTGGCATTTGTTTGTGGTCAAGGTCACGGGGATGTCCCGGGATCTTTTCATGCAGAAACTGGCGGATCACAATATCGGCTACGGCTTGCATTTTCCGCCTGCGCACAAATTGTCGTATGTGAAGAAGCGATTCGGCGTCAGGGCGGCGTCTCTTCCACAAACAAACCTGGCTGCAGATCGAATCATTTCTCTGCCTTTATTTCCGGATATGACGGAAAATGACGTTCACTATGTTTGCGGGGCCATAAAGGAGATTTTGAAAAATGCCTGAAATGCGGATCTCGGTGGTGATTCCGGTGTACAATGAGGAAGCCAACCTCAAGGCGCTGATGGGCCGGCTGCTGCCCGTGATGGAGTCTCTGGCCAAACCGTTTGAAATTATCCTGGTGGACGACGGCAGCCGCGACCGGTCGCTTGCGCTTTTGAAGGAATTTACGTCACACCCGTCGATCCGGGTAGTGGAGCTGACACGCAATTACGGCCAGCACGCCGCGATCATGGCGGGATTTTCGATCCTGCGAGGCGACATGGTGCTGACGATGGACGCGGATCTGCAGAATCCGCCTGAAGAAATCCCGAACCTTGTCCGTGTGATGGAAGAGGGGGGATACGATGTCGTCGGCACGATCCGCAAGGGGCGCAAAGATTCTTTCCTGCGCATCCTTCCTTCCAAAATGATCAATGTCGTCGCGCGAAAAATCACCGGCGTCAGCATGCGCGACTGGGGCTGCATGCTGCGGGCGTACAGTCGCCCGGTCGTGGAGCGGATGCTCGCCTGCCACGAACAGGCGACCTTTATTCCCGCCCTGGCCACCGTTTTTGCCAAGCGGGTGACGGAAATCGAAGTGGCGCACGAAGAGCGGTTCGGCGGCAAATCCAACTATCCGTTAAGGAAGCTCATCAACCTGCAATTTGATCTGGTGGCGTCCTTCTCGGATTTTCCCATTAAGCTGATCATGTACGGCGGGATTCTGATGTCGCTTCTGGGCGTGTGCTTCGGCGCGTTTCTGGCGGTCGCCCGCCTCGTTTACGGTGTGCGCTGGGCGGCGGAAGGCATCTTTTCGCTGTTTGCGATTTTGTTTGTCTTCGTCGGTCTCCAGTTTTTTGCCCTGGGCGTGATCGGCGAGTATATCGGCCGGATCTTTCGGGAAGTCCGCAAAAGGCCGGAATTCGTTATTGAACGCATTTACGGTCTGCACGAGGATCGTCCGTGAAAGCGATTGTTTTGGCCTATCACAATATGGGGCTGGCGGGTCTTGCCGCTCTCCGGCGGCACGGCTTTGACATTGCCGCCGTCTTCACGCATCAAGACGACCCTCAGGAAAACTGCTGGTTCGGCTCCGTGAAGGACTGGGCGGAAAATCAGGGGATTGACTGCGCGACCGACGCGGTCAACTCGCCCCAGACGATTGAAAAAATAAAACGCCTTCAGCCGGATGTCCTTTTTTCCTTTTACTACCGGAACATGGTTCGTCCGGAGGTTCTGGCGATTCCCCGCATCGGCGCTTTCAATCTGCACGGCTCGCTTCTGCCGTCTTACCGGGGCAGGTGTCCGGTCAACTGGGTGCTCGTCAACGGAGAGGAAGAGACGGGCGTCACGCTGCATGATATGGTGGAAAAACCGGACGCGGGCGACATCGTCGGCCAAAAAGCCGTGAAAATTGATTTTGAGGATACGGCGCGAACGCTGTACGACAAGCTCTGCAAGGCGGCAGGCGGGCTGCTCGACGAGTTGCTCCCCGAAATGAAGAAAGGAAAAATTCCGCGCATCAAGCAGGACCTTTCCCGGGGAAGCTATTACGGCGGCCGCAAGCCGGAAGACGGGCGCATTTTCTGGAGTGAGAGCGCCCTCCACATCTACAACCTGATCCGGGCCGTGACGGAGCCGTATCCGGGCGCGTATGCCTTTGCCGAAAGCGGCGAAAAAATAATGGTCTGGCGGGCCAGGCCGGATTCGTCGAAAGCCGGAGGCGGACCGGGCGACGTGATCCTTGACGGGCAATCCGTGCTTGTGAAAACCGGTGATGGTGCTATAAGGCTTCTGGAGATCGAAGCATCCGGGGCAAGATGGAAGGATGCGGGGATCAGGGACTATTTTCAACAGGGAAAGGTGAAGAAACTGACATGAAGATATTAATACTGGGCGTCAACGGGTTCATCGGGCATCATCTGGTCAACCGGATTCTGGCCGAGAAGCCGGACTGGCAGGTGTTCGGAATGGATCTGGGAACGGAGCGGATCGGCGCCGCCCTGCACAATCCCCGCTTTAATTTTCTGGAGGGGGATATTTCCATCAACCGGGAATGGATTGAATACCATATCAAAAAATGTGACGTCATCATGCCGCTGGTGGCGATCGCCACCCCCAAGGCTTACGTGGAAGACCCCATCGGCGTCTATCACCTGGATTTTGAAATGAACATCAACATTGTCAAGCAGTGCGTCAAATACCACAAGCGCGTTGTCTTTCCCTCCACGTCGGAAGTCTACGGCGCCTGCGCCGATCCGGAGTTTGACGAAGACGAAAGCTATCTGTCGGTGGGGCCGATTCGCAAGGAGCGCTGGATTTATTCCTGCTGCAAACAGCTTCTGGATCGTGTGATTTATGCCTATGGAACGAGAGGCAGCCTGGAATTCACGCTTTTCCGTCCCTTCAACTGGATCGGGCCGAGGCTCGATTCGCTGGATACCGCCAAAGAGGGAAGCTCGCGCGTTGTGACGCAATTTATCGCCGAGCTGCTTTTGAAGCGTCCGATCAATCTGGTGGACGGCGGCAGGCAGAAGCGCTGTTTTACCTATGTGGACGACGGCATCGCGGCGCTTATGAAGATTCTGGAAAACAAGGATGATATTTGCAGGAATCAAATCATCAATATCGGCAATCCCGAAAATGAATGTTCGGTAAAGGAACTGGCGGCTCTGCTCAAAAAGTTGTTCCAGGAGCATCCCGATCATCGACAGGATTCGGTTTATTCGGATATTATTGAAATTCCCGCGGACGTCTATTACGGCAAAGGCTACCAGGATATTTACACCAGAAAGCCGCGCATCGAGAAGGCCGGAAAACTGCTCGGCTGGGAGCCCAAAATCGGCTTGCAGGAATCCCTGCGGCTCACGCTCAATTCTTTTCTGGAGGAAAACCAGGCGGCAATACTTTAACCGGATTGAATTCGATGGGCAGGCTTGGATTAAAAATCGATGTGGACACGCACACGGGAATGAAAAACGGCGTTCCGCGCCTTTTGCGCGTCCTCAGGGATTTTTCCGTCCGGGGGACTTTTTTTTTAAGCATCGGGCCGGACAATTCCGGCCGCGCCGTTCTGCAGCTTCTTAAAAACCCTCTTTTTTTAAAAAAAATGCTGAAGACCCGGGCGCCCAGTCTGTACGGCTGGAAAACCGCCCTTTACGGAACGATTCTTCCCGCTCCGATGATTGCGCTTTCCTTTCCCCTGCTGGTCCGTCAAATCCTCGATGAAGGCCACGAAGTACAGTTTCATGCCTGGGACCATCGCCGCTGGCAGGATGATCTGCCGAAGAAATCCGAATGGTGGATCGAGGAGTGGTTTGAAAAGGGCGTGAGCGGTTTTGAGAAGCTCACGGGACGAAAACCGACCGCGTTCGGCGCCCCTTCCTGGTTGATTGACGACCGCGTTTTGCGAATCGTCGGGAAATATCCGTTCGAATATCTGAGCTGTACGCGGGCCAAAGCGCCGTTTGTCCATGATTCGCTTCGCCTTCCGGAAATTCCCTCCGATCTTCCCTGCTTTGAAGAGCTCGCCCCTCAAAATGACCTGGCCGCAATCGCCGTTTTGATGAACGACGGGGGCGACCATATCCTTCCGGTGCATGCCGAAGTGGAGGGAGGGGTCTTTGAAGAGAAATTTCGGCAGCTTTTGAAGGGAGCTTTAACGGCGGGGATGGAAATTGCGACGCTTGATGATTTAAAAAATTCACTGAACACGGAGCTGCTTCCCAGGCGAAAGTATCAAATGGATTTGCTGCCGGGAAGACATTCTCCCTGCGCGGTATAAAAGAAGACCCCTTGAACCACCCAAGGCATTGAATTCGCAGGACAATAATCATTTGCCCGTCCTAAAGGGCCGTGACTTATTCTTGACTTTGATTTTTCCCTGTGTTAGGGATGCAAAACTTTATACGCGTTTGTCCTTTTTTACTTCAGCTTTTCAGGGGGAAAATGTCCGATAAATTTTTTACACTGATGATCATACCCCGCAGAAAGAGCTCTGTAACCAAGATCTCTCTTTCAGGCAGACTGGTTTATGGCCTTTGTGCCGGAACCATTCTGGCGGTTCTTCTGGCGCTCTATGTTGTTTATGATTATGCCGGCATTAAAAGAGATCGCATGGAACTTTCCCGCCTCCGGCAGCAGACAGCTCAGCAGACAAAAGAAATAAACGAGTTAGCCTTGAAGATTGACGGTTTTGCCGACCGAATGGAGGAAATCAAGCAATTTGACAGGAAATTGCGAATTCTGGCGTCGGAGCAGGTCGGGCCGGATGGAAAAACGCCGTTGGGCATCGGAGGATCCAACAACGATCAGATTCGCCTGCAACAGCTCATTGACGAGGACAGGGATAAGCTCGTTTCCGGCATGCACGAAAGCATCGACCGGCTGAACGCGGAAGCCAATGAAAGAGAATCGAGCTTCAATGAACTTTTAAAATTTCTCCGGGAGCAGAAATCCCTCCTGGCCGCAACGCCTTCTCTTTGGCCGGTTCGGGGGTGGGTCACCTCCGGATTCGGCATGCGGAAAAATCCGTTCGGAAGCGACAGGGAGTTTCACAAAGGCGTCGACATCGCTTCAAGGTTGGGAAAAGAAATTATCGCCCCCGCAGACGGTTTTGTTTTGGAGGCAGCCTATCGTTCCGACGACGGCAATATCGTCAGAATTGAGCATGGGTACGGGGTTTCCACAAGTTATGCGCATTTATCAAGAGCCGCTGTGAAAGAGGGGGTTCGGGTGAAAAGAGGAGACGTGATCGGATATGTCGGCGATACCGGCCGGAGCACCGGAGCGCATCTTCATTACGGCGTAATTGTGAATAATATTCCCGTCAATCCGAGAAAATACTTGAAATAATCCAAGCCTTTGAATTGACAGAATGCAGCCGTCGCGCCGGGTCGAAAGCCCAAGCACACCGGTGTGCGGGGAAAAAATTGACCCGATAAATGAATGTTTTTGTTAAACGATTAAATATGCTAAAATCCACCGGTAAAAGCCGGTTTTTTTAAAGGTGGTCCATGCTGAACGCGATTCTCAAGAAGATCGTAGGAACCAAAAACGATCGTGAATTAAAGCGATTATCCATACTGCTCCATGAAGTCAATCAATATGAAAAAGAGCTGATGGCCCTTGGCGATGCGCAGTTAAAGGAAAAGACTCCCTATTTTAAGGAAAAACTCAAAAACGGACTGACGCTGGATGATATTCTGCCGGAGGCGTTTGCCGTGGCCAGAGAGGCGTCGCGCAGGACGTTGATGATGCGTCCTTTCGACGTGCAGGTCATCGGCGGGATTGTGCTGCATGAAGGCAAAATAGCGGAAATGAAAACCGGCGAAGGCAAAACGCTGGCCGCGACGATGCCTCTGTATCTGAACGCGCTTGAAGGCAAAGGCTGCCATGTGGTCACCGTCAACGATTATCTGGCCCGGCGCGACGCGGAATGGATGAGCCCCATTTATTCTTTTCTGGGACTGACGGTCGGTGTGATCGTGCACGGCATGGACGACGACGAACGCCGGAAGGCCTACGGGGCGGATATTACCTACGGCACCAACAATGAATTCGGTTTTGATTATCTTCGCGACAACATGAAATTCAGCCTGGAGGAATATGTTCAGCGGGAATTCAATTACGCGATCGTCGATGAAGTGGACAGCATTCTGATTGACGAGGCGCGCACGCCGCTCATTATCTCCGGAGCGTCGGAAGAATCGACGGACAAATACTACAAAATCAACCAGATCATTCCCCGCTTGCGCAAAGACGCCGATTACACGATTGAAGAAAAAAGCAAAACGGTCGTCCTGACGGAAGAAGGCGTGTCACATGTTGAAAAACTGCTGAACGTCCAGAACCTGTACGAACCGCGCAACATTGAAATCGTTCACCATGTCAATCAGGCGCTCCGCGCCCACACGCTGTTTAAGCGCGACGTGGATTATCTGGTGAAAGACGGTCAGGTGATTATTGTCGATGAGTTTACCGGACGGGTGATGCCGGGCAGACGTTACAGCGACGGACTGCATCAGGCGCTGGAGGCCAAGGAGAAGGTCAAGATCGAAAAGGAGAACCAGACGCTGGCCTCCATTACGTTCCAGAATTATTTCCGCATGTACAAAAAGCTGGCGGGAATGACCGGCACCGCTGATACGGAAGCCGCGGAATTCAAAAAAATCTACAACCTGGACGTCGTGGTGATTCCGACCAACATGCCCATGATCCGCCAGGATCACAACGACCTGATCTACAAGACGGAGCAGGAAAAAATCAAAGCCGTCATCGAAGAAGTGAAGGCGCTGAACAAAGCCAAACGTCCGGTTCTGATCGGCACGATCTCCATCGAAAAGTCCGAGATGCTCTCCAAATATCTTACCCGGGCGGGGGTGAAGCACCATGTGCTCAATGCCAAAAACCATGAAAAAGAAGCGGAAATCGTCGCCGGGGCGGGTCAGCCCGGACAGGTCACGATTTCGACCAACATGGCCGGCCGCGGGACGGACATCAAACTGGGAGAAAATGTGGCCGATTTAGGGGGGCTGCATATCCTGGGAACCGAAAGACACGAAAGCCGACGGATTGACAATCAGTTACGGGGACGATCCGGCCGCCAGGGGGACAATGGCTCATCGCGCTTCTATCTTTCTCTGGAGGATGATTTGCTGCGGGTTTTCGGCGCCGAGCGGATCTCGTCGGTGATGGAAACCGTGGGGCTCGAAGAAGGTCAGCCGATCGAGCATAAATACATTTCCCGGGCCATTGAAAACGCCCAGAAACGCGTGGAAGGGCAGAACTTCGATATCCGCAAACATCTGCTGGATTATGACGACGTGATGAACAACCAGAGAAAGGTCATCTACGAACAGCGTAAAAAAGTCTTGCGTGGCCAGGACTTATGGGTTGATGTTGAGGCAATGGTTGAGGAAATTACCGGCGACTTGCTTTCTGAATTTGTCGGTGAAAAGAATCATCCTCAGGATTGGAACCTCAAAGCGCTCGAAGATGCGGTATTTCAGCAATTTAAATTGCGTCCCAATATCGCAAACGCGAAAGACCTGACGTCCGTCGATGCCATCCGAAGCCTGATTGTGGAGAATGTTCGGCAGTATTTACGCGGCAAGGAAAAGGAATTCGGTCCGGATCTGATGACGTATCTCATGAAAGTCATCATGCTCCAGGCGATTGACACCCACTGGAAAGAGCACCTGCTGTCCATGGACCACCTGAGGGAAGGCATCGGTTTGCGCGGATACGGGCAGAAGGATCCGGTGAGAGAATATCAGCGTGAAGGCTATGCGATGTTCATGGAAATGATCGGCCGCATCAAAATGGATACGCTGGAAAAGCTGTGTCTGGTCCGGATTCAACGAGAGGAAGAAGTCGAAGAAATACGGCAAAAACAGAAGCAGGATTACATCTTAAGCCGGGGAGAAGACACGCCGGCTCATCAGACCGTGAAGCGGGAGACCGAAAAGATCGGACGGAATGATCCCTGTCCCTGCGGCAGCGGCAAGAAATACAAGAAATGTTGCGGTGCTTAAGTTTTAAAAGGAGTGGCGGTCATGACAAAATCCACAAATAAAGTAAGCGTCCCCGGTTTTTTGGCCAATGGCGTATCGGCCGGCATCAAAAGCGGAGATCGGAAGGACCTGGGGTTGATCTTTTCCACCATCCCGGCAAAAGTCGCCGCGCTGTTTACCAAGAACACCTTCAAGGCGGCGCCGGTGCTGATTGACGCCGAGAGAATCAAACGGGGAATAGCGCAGGCGGTTCTGACCAACAGCGGTTGCGCCAACGCGGCGACGGGCAAAGAGGGGATGGCGGACGCCCTGACTGTCTCGGCGGCCGCGGCCAAGCAGTTGAAAATTCCCGAAGAGCATCTGCTCATTTGTTCCACGGGAGTGATCGGCAAAAGGCTGCCTGTCCGGAAAATTGAAGCCGGCCTCGGCAAGCTGGTCAGGGGGCTCAACGAATTCGGCATCGAAGACGCGGAAGCGGCCATGATGACCACGGACAAATTTCCCAAGATCGCCATCCGCAAGGGCATCGTCGGCGCGAAGGACATCACGATTTGCGGAATCGCCAAGGGCGCCGGCATGATCGAACCCAACATGGCGACGCTTTTAACCTATGTCATGACCGACGCGCTCATCGACGCCAAGGCGCTCAATACGGTCTTTCATCAGGTGATCGATTCCACGTTCAATGCCATCAGCGTGGACGGTTGCATGAGCACCAACGACACGGCGATTATTCTGGCCAACGGCCTGGCCGGGAACAATCCGCTCGAACGGGCCCAGGCTAGGCTGCAGAGGTTCCGGGAGATGTTGACGGATGTGCTGGCCGAACTGGCGCAGGCCGTGGTCCGGGACGGAGAAGGCGCGACAAAGTTCATCACCGTCGTGGTGGAGGGCGCCAAGTCCAAATCGGACGCCAGGCGCGTGGCGTATTCCGTCGCCAATTCCAATCTGGTCAAAACCGCCTTTTTCGGCGAAGACCCCAACTGGGGAAGAATCCTCTCCGCGATCGGCGCGTCGGGCATCCTGCTGGAAAAGGAAAAAGTCAGTTTATCGATAGGAAATATGACCGTCTTTGCGCAGGACGCGCCCGTGAACCTGGCGCCGGCCAGACTCAAGGAAATTTTTCAGGGCGGCAACATAGAAGTCCGCATCAGCCTGGGAGGTGGAGACAAGTCCTATTCGGTGTACACGTCGGACCTGTCCTACGATTATGTGAAAATCAACGCCGATTACACCACCTGAGGCCTGTAAGGAAAAAACATTAATTTTATTGCCGAAAAAGTTATTTGC
>JAAZOZ010000218.1 GCA_012797505.1 Smithella sp.
CTATTTTTTTGTGGATAGTTTATGGTGGATGGAAAAAAGTGAAAAGTGATGAGGGTCATGGTTCGACGGGCTCACCATGACATCTTTCACCCATTACCCAGGGCCTATTACCCATAACCCGGAGGGAACGGCTTTGTGACCTTCAGGTTATCACACCACCCGCAGGGGTGGTTGAAACCGTTCCCTACAACCATTTACTATCCACCATTCACCATTCACCATCCACTTTCTTCTTCCCGATGTGCAGCCAGGTGATGCCGAAAGTCAGGGAATGTTTTTCCACCTGGACCATGCCCGCTTCTTCGAGGATTTTTGCGAATTGGCCGGGTGACGGGAAGTTCATGATGGAGTCGGCCAGGTAGGAGTAGGCGGCGGGATTTTCGGCAAAGATTTTTGCAAACGCGGGCAGCAGAAAATTCAGATAGACATAGTAGATCCATTTGAAAAAACGGTTTTGCACAAAGGTCATCTCCAGGATCATGACCTGTCCGCCGGGGACGACGACGCGAAGCATTTCGGAGAGCGCGCGAGCGCGGTCGGGAATATTGCGGATGCCGAAGGCGATGCCCGCGACGTCAAAGCTGTTGTCTTCAAAGGGAAGATGCAGAGCGTTGCCTTCAACGATCTGAACCCGGTCGCCAAGGTTTCTCTGTTGTATTTTGTCTTTTGCCGCCGCGACCATTTCCGGCACAAAGTCCAGGCCGGTGACCGAAATGTCCGGATGTTTCTCGGCAGCGGCAATCGACAGATCCCCCGTTCCGCAGGCGACGTCCAGATAGCGCTGCGTTTGAAAAAACCGCATTTTCTTTGCGGCAAATCTGCGCCAGGCCACGTCGCGCCGGAGGCTCAAAAGCCGGTTTAAAAAATCGTATTTTCCGGTGACGGTGGAGAAAATCTCCTTGACGATGCGGATGCGCTGGTCGTTGGAGATTTCCTGAACCCGCGGATATTTTTCGGGGACATTCGTTTTCATGAAATTAGTTCCTGCCGTAATTTTCTGCCGCGGATTTAGCAGTCCGGACGGGTAAAAGCAATGAAAAACAATAGGCGCGGGGCAAGGGGTAATGGGCGATAGGCAAAAAGCTCATAGCTCATAGTAAAAAGAAAGGCGAGAGGGGAAAAGCAATCGTGAAAGGCGGCTGATGGAGATGGTAGCGATATCTTCGAAATTCATAATATACAAGTCAGAGAATCAATGGTATAAGAAAATCGTCGAAACAATAATGGTAAGGAGAAAAAAATTCCATGAATACCAAAGAGGAACTGATCAACGAGATCGAGAAAACTCCAGAACCGTTTCTCTTTGAAGTGCTCGATTTTGTTCGCTTCCTGAAAGTAAAGTCTGGCCGGGAAAAATTGGAGAATGCTATGATGAGCGAATCGTCATTAGCAAAAGACTGGTTGAGAAAGGAGGAGGACGAAGCGTGGCAAAGTTTGTAAAAGGTGATGCTGTTGTCATTCTTTTTCATAAAAGCATCATAAGAGATGCCCGGGCTCTGTTTGCAAACGCGTTTCCCTCTAAACATTTGCACGCATACTACATCTAAAAAAACCGCCGCCCGTCAGGTGAAGGGCGGCGGTAATCTATGTTGTCTTGACCTTCAGTCTTCAGTCTTCAGCCTTCAGCCTTCAGTCTTCAGCCTTCAGTCTTCAGCCTTCGGTCTTCAGTCTTTTCAGCCTTTGAACCTTCTTCTACCCTGCTTTAATGGGAACCTTGGTTCCCCTGGCTTTGGCCGACTGGCTTTTGGGAACGGTAATGTTCAGAACGCCGTTTTTAAAGCTGGCGGATGCCTTGCCCGCGTCGGTTTCCGCGCCCAGAGGGATCACGCGGTTGAAAGAGCCGTAGGAACGCTCCATGTAATAATAGTTTTTCCCCTTGTCTTCCTTTTCTTCCTTCTTTTCGCCCTTGATCGTCACCGTGTCGCCGGAAAGAGTTACTTCAATATCTTTTTCTTCCACGCCGGGAAGCTCCGCGCGAATGATAAAATCCTTGTCGCTTTCCTTGACGTCCACCGACGGGGTGAACGCGCCGAATCCTCCGGCGGCCAGCGCGCGCGGCGCGGCGTCAAATCCGGAAAAGAAATCATCAAACAAACTGTTCATCTGACGCTGCAGAGCATAGAAGGGATGATCATCATCTCTTGCCGCAGGTCTCGCTACGGTGGGCAGCAGATTTTTAATTCTCATCATCATTTCCTCCTTTCTTTATTTCTGAAGTGTCCTGGTTCGACAAGCTCACCACTTGGCCGGCTCACCCTGACACGCTATATTGTTACCCTAAGCAAGTCGAAAGGCATAACCTATAGCCCATGGCCTGTTTTTGCACTCGTCGCTTTTCACTCATCACTGATTGCCCAAGACCGTTCCCTGCAACCTTCAGTCTTCAGCCTTCAGTCTTCAGTCTTCAGCCTTCAGCCTTTCTTACGCCGCTTTGATCGCGATCTTTTTCGGTTTCACCTCTTCCGCCTTCGGCAGCTCCAGTCTCAGAACGCCGTTCTTGACGGTCGCGACGATTTTATCGCGGTCGATTTGATCCGACAGCGTGAACACCCTTTCATAGTCGCCGATTTCATACTCGGAATACATCATTGCCGCGTCCTTGACCTGTCCGTTTTCAACACGCCCCGTGATGGTTAGAACATTTTTCTCGAGTTCGATATCCACCGTCTTTTCGTCGACGCCCGGCATGTCGGCCAGCAAAAAGAGGGAGTCTTTATTTTCATAAATATCGACGCGCGGCACGAACGTTTTGACGTTGCGAATGCGTTCCGCAGCGGATACGTTTTCTGTTTTCTGAATATCTTTTTCTAACATGGGATCAGACCTCCTTTCCGCTATTGAATCTTGATTTTCTTGGGTAAATCTTCTTTTGCCCTGGGAAGCACAACGGCCAGGATGCCCTTTTCGTAACGAGCCTCGACGGCCTGCGCGTCGATCTGGAAGGGCAGCTGAATATTGCGTTTGAAGCTGCCGATGCCTCTTTCCTGACGCAGGTAGGTTCCGTCTGCGGCAGGGGGTTCCTGAATCGCCGCGCCGGAAATGGCCACTGTGTCTCCGGAAACGGAAATGTCCAACTTTTCAGGATCAATTCCTGGAAGTTCCGCCGTAATCACCGCGGAGCCGCTTTTTTCCCAGATGTTGACGGCGGGATACTCCTGTGGTGACTTTTGTCCCATATTGGAAAAAAGCCGGTTCATTTCCCGCTGCAGGTTCA
>JAAZOZ010000219.1 GCA_012797505.1 Smithella sp.
CCGGTCATGACGTCGCTCAAGATCTCGAAGACGAAAATTTACGATCTGTCGCCCATCGAAACGCCGGACATCGTCGTCGTCCTGGACCATCTGCTCCTCAAGGAGGCGGATGTCACCCACGGCCTCAAGCCCGGCGGCATCATCGTCCTGAACACGCCGATGGCCCACGAATCCTATCATTTTCAGGATTACCGGCTGGCCACCGCGGACATCACGGCCATATCGGTGGAAGCGGGGCTGCCGCACGGCATGGTCAACACCGGCATTATCGGCTCCCTGGAAAAAGCCGCGAATCTCCTGGGAATCGACCTTTTGGTTTCAGGCATTGAAGCCGAATTTCGCACGCGAAAACCGGAAAAGAACTCCCTGGCGGCTAAAATCGCCTACGAGAGAACCGTGGCGGGAGGCTGAATATGGGAACCCGAAATTATCGAAGAAAAACGTCGCACAGCGAACACGGGGCGGGAGACGGAGGAAGGACGGGATCCTGGAGGGTGGAGCGGCCGGTTCTCGACCGGAACCTCTGCATTCCCTGCAAAAGAAACAAGGAGGCCTGCTTCATCTGCTGGCTGTTCTGTCCGGACGTCGTGATTTCGCGGACGATTCCGCCCACCATCAATCTGGAATACTGCAAAGGCTGCGGCATCTGCGCCGAAGAATGCCCCACCAAGGCCATCACCATGGTGGACGAAGCCAAATTCGCGGAAGAAGACAAGGAGTAGAGGCCATGCATATCATCGAAAACGGAAACGCCGCAGCGGCTCTGGGCGTCAAGCTCTGCCGGGCCAGTGTAATCGCGGCCTATCCCATCACGCCTCAGACGCCGCTCACGGAAAAGCTCTCCGAATACGTCGAATCAGGCGAGATGAAGGCGGAATATATCCCCGTGGAAAGCGAGCACTCCGCGCTGGCCGTCTGCATTGCCGCGTCCTCCGCCGGCGCCCGGACTTTTACGGCCACCAGCGCCAACGGACTGCTGTACATGCACGAGCAGGTGCAGTGGGCATCGGGCGCGAGGCTGCCGATGGTCATGTGCGTGGTCAACCGGGCCGTCGGCGCCCCCTGGAATGTCTGGAACGACCAGCAGGATTCCATCTCGCAGCGGGACACGGGCTGGATACAGATCTACTGCGCGGATCACCAGCAGATTATCGACACGGTCATCAAGGCTTACTGGCTGGCCGAGCAGGTGAGCATTCCCGTGATGGTCTGCTACGACGGATATATTTTATCCCACACCTTCATGCCGTTTGATCTCCCCGATCAGGAACAGGTGGATTCTTTTCTGCCGCCGTTCCAGCCGGATTATTTTCTCAATCCCCAGGACCCCGCCAATCTCAATACGGTGACGCTGCCGGATGTGCGGATGGATGTCAGGGGCGAACTGGCCCACGGATACATGGAAATCCGCTGCCTGCTGCAGGAAGACCTGCGCAAAGCGCTCCAAACCGCGGCCGAGGCGGAAAAGCGCTTTGCCGGAATCTTCAACCGCGGCGCCGATCCCTACATCGAACCGTACCGCTGCGACGACGCGGAGCATGTTGCCGTCGGCCTGGGATCGATCACCTACCAGATGCGCGTTTGCGTGGACCAGTTGAGAACGGAAGGCATCAAAATCGGCGTGATGGGCGTCCGCTATTACCGCCCGTTTCCGGATGAGGCGATTGCTGCGGCCCTGAAAGGGAAAAAAGGCGTGATCGTCGTCGAAAAGGCGCTGAGCTACGGATATGAAGGCGCCCTGATGTCGGATTTAAAGTCGGCGCTGTATGAACACCTGGCCGGAACCGGATCGCTTCCGGTCGTCCAGAATTTCATCGCGGGCATCGGCGGCCGCGAAATTCGAACCGATGATTTGACGCAAACCCTTCGCGCCGCGGCGAAAGGCCGGGTTTCCAAGGAGCCCGTCTGGATCGGGCTTCGGCTATAGGAGAATGCCATGCAGGCGAAATCAACCATTTTAAGTTTACCGACGGAAGAACTGGTCCATCCGGGAACCAGGGCGTGCACGGGCTGCGGCCTGTCCATCGCCTACCGGGTGGGGCTGAAGGCCCTGGGCCGTGACACCATTCTGGTGGTGCCGCCCAGTTGCCTCACCGTGCTGCAGGGGCTTTTCCCGGTGGCCTCGACGAAACTGCCCTGTCTGAACGTGACGTTTGCTTCAACGGCCGCCGCCGCAGCGGGCATCCTGGCCACGCTCAAAGCCCAGGGCAACGAGCACACCACGGTCGCCGGCTGGGCGGGCGACGGGGGAACCAGCGACATCGGCCTGCAGGCCCTGTCCGGCGCGGCGGAGCGCGGCGACAACTTCATCTATTTTTGCTACGATAATGAAGGCTACATGAACACGGGCGTGCAGCGCTCGGGAACGACGCCCATCGGCGCCATCACCGCAAACACACCGTTCAAGGGGAAGCTTCAGCAGAAAAAGGATGTGCCGGCCATCATGGCCGCGCACCATCTAAGCTACGTTGCGGCCTGCTCCGCGGCCTACCCGCTGGACCTCTACGACAAAATCAAAAACTGCCTCGCGCTGCCCGGCACCAAGTATTTCCACATTCACATTCCCTGCCCTCCGGGCTGGGGCTATGATCCGCGCTACGGAATCAAAATCGGGCGGCTGGCCGTGGAAACGGGTTATTACGATCTTTATGAAATCGTGAACGGCGAATTCAAGCTGACGGCCGCTTCGGAAAAGCTGATTGAAAAGCGAAAGCTGGTCCCGGTCCGCGAATACTTCCGCGCCCAGTCCCGCTTCCGGACGCTGACCGAGGCGCAGATCGGCGACATCCAGAAAACCATTGATGAGAAATGGGCGGGATACTACAAGAAAGACGAGTGACGATCATCGGACGCAGGCTCCGGGATCCGCGCTTCTGGGGCGCTTTTCCCGGTAAAAACTGACGGCCGCCATTCCCCTATCGGACCGGCAAACGGCCTTCGGCGTTCAGTTTGTCCAACACTTTCCGTATTTCAGGCAGCGCCGCCGTGGCCGCCTTTTCCCCCTCGAAGATCGCCTGGTTGAATTTCTCCATGTCGGTCGATCCGATTTCCTCCACGTTCGGACGGATGACGACGTCGGCGTTTTTCAGCTGGGCGGCGACGTTTTTGGCGTACATGATGTTGAATGTTTTCTGCATGGTATTCATCACTCCGCTGGGGGCGTCCTTGTCCAAACCGCCGGAAATATCCACGGCGATCACCACATCCGCGCCATACCGTCTGGCCACATCCACGGCCACCGGACTGACCACGCCGCCGTCCACATACGTGTCCTTCCCGATCCTGACCGGCTGAAACACCCCCGGCACGCTGCAACTGGCGTGCACGGCGACGCCGGTGTTGCCCCTGCCGAACACCATTTCCTCACCGGTGCCGGCGTTGGTCGCCACGGCGTAGAACGGGATTTTGAGCTTCTCGATGGGGGCATGGTTTACAGCGGCATTGATGAAACGCTCGAGTTTTTCCCCTTTGATAAGTCCGCCCTTCCAGATCTTCCAGTCGTAGTCGATCACCTTGTCCTTTTCCATCGTCATGGCAATCGCCTGCAGTTCGAAGCCGTTTTTGCCCGACGCGTAGAGGCTTCCCACGATGCTGCCCGCGCTGGTGCCCACCACCATGTGAACGGGAATTTGCTGGGCTTCCAGAACTTTCAAAACGCCGATATGCGCGAAGCCCTTGGAGGCCCCGGCCCCCAGGACGACGGCAATTCTGGCCGGCTGGACCGGTTTTGC
>JAAZOZ010000022.1 GCA_012797505.1 Smithella sp.
AAAATGGAGCGGGCGACCGGGCTCGAACCGGCGACGTCCAGCTTGGGAAGCTGACATTCTACCGCTGAATTACGCCCGCTCACGGCAAAAGTCTTTGATGCAACACGCTCTTTTTGTCAAGGAGTTTTTGCGTGAGGGCAGCTCCGGCCGTGAACCGGATCGCGGTCTTATCGGTTGACAGCGCCGTGATTATCCGTTAAGAGGCGGCACCGTTCAGGCAAGAAGGATATAAGGATAAAGGCTGAAGACTGAAGACTGAAGACTGAAGGTCATTTTGTGGTGAACGGTTGAAAACGTTCCCATCAGCAATGAGGGTATTTTGAGCAAACAACTGCAAAAAGAAATTGAACGCCGCCGGACGTTCGGGATCATCAGCCATCCCGACGCGGGAAAAACAACGCTTACGGAAAAGCTGCTGCTTTTCGGCGGCGCCATCCAGATGGCGGGCGCCGTCAAGGCGCGGAAAGCGTCTAAACACGCGCTTTCCGACTGGATGTCCATCGAGAAAGAACGCGGCATTTCCGTCACCTCGTCGGTCATGAAATTCGAATACGCAGGCTGTGAAATCAACCTGCTGGACACGCCGGGGCATCAGGACTTTTCCGAAGATACCTACCGGGTGCTCACCGCCGTGGACAGCGCGCTGATGGTGATTGACGGCGCCAAAGGCGTCGAAACGCAAACGCAGAAGCTCATGGAAGTCTGCCGTCTGCGCAACACACCGATCATCACCTTCATCAACAAGCTGGATCGCGACTGCCTGGCGCCCCTGGACATTCTCACGGACATTGAAGACAAACTGCAGCTGGAATGTTCGCCGCTCTCCTGGCCCATCGGCATGGGCAAGCGGTTCCGGGGCGTTTACAACCTTTACGATCAAAAACTTCATCTTTTTACGCCGGGCCAGTCAAAGCGAACGGACGAAGGCGTCGTGATCAGCGATTTGTCCGATGGACTGCTTGATGAACTGCTGGACAGCCAGGCCGCGGAGCTCCGCGAAGAAATCGCCCTGCTCACCGGCGCAGCCAATCCCTTTGAAATCAGAGAATACCTGAAGGCGGGACAGACGCCGGTTTTTTTCGGCAGCGCCATCAATAATTTCGGCGTCAGGGAATTGCTCGACGCCTTTGTGGAAATCGCCCCTTCTCCTGTTGCCCGTCCCACGACCACGAGGCAGGTTGAGCCGGACGAAGATGATTTTTCCGGATTTGTTTTTAAAATCCAGGCCAACATGGATCCGGCGCACCGCGACCGCATTGCGTTTATGAGAATCTGTTCGGGCAAGTTCGAGCGGGGCATGCGCGTGGTTCATCACCGCATTCACAAGGAGATCTCCCTGTCCAATGCCACGATTTTCATGGCGCAGGACCGGACCAATGTCGAAACGGCTTACCCGGGAGACATCATCGGCATCCACAATCACGGCACCATCAAAGTGGGCGACACCTTCACGCAAAAAGAACCGCTGAAGTTTACAGGCATTCCCCATTTCGCTCCGGAGCACTTTTGCCGCGTGCGGCTCAAAGATCCTCTGCGCCTCAAACATCTGCAAAAGGGGCTGATGCAGCTTTCGGAAGAAGGAGCGATTCAGGTCTTCAAACCTCTCTGGGGTTCGGACAACATTCTGGGCGCGGTGGGCGCTTTGCAGTTTGACGTGACCATGGCGCGGCTGAAAGACGAATACAGCGTTTATGCCGATTACGAACAAGCCGATTACGCCGCCGCCCGCTGGGTCACCTGCGACGACGCCGGAAAAATGGAAGATTTCCAGAAGAAGAATTCCATGAACCTGGCCACGGACACGGAAGGAAACCTCGTATATCTGGCGCTTTCCGACTGGCGCCTTTCCCACGTCATGGAAGAGTGGCCGCAAATCCGGTTTCACAAAACCATGGAAAAAAGCTGAGCAATGTGTTTTCCGCTGTCCAACATTAGAGACGGCGGTAGACTGTTGACCTGATTTTATTTTATCTTGAACCGTTAACGTCAATCGGCAAACAAGGCTTCAAAATTTCGCGGATTAAGGATGACGATACCCTTATATCTTTTGAGGATCAACAGGTCTTCATCACCGGTAACAATATAGTCGGCCTGTGCATCAACGGCACAGGCGATAATGATATTATCCTCCGGATCCCTGCAAATACTCGGGACAGGACTCAGATCATGAATGATTTCTGAGGCTGCTTCTGAAACAATGGCCGAGATTTCGGAAACATCGGCCGGGGTGATTTTGAATTTTTTTCTCAGGATACCTTCAAATTCGCCGATAATATCATCGCACAGAACGAGGCTGAATGCCTGCTTGCGCGCGCGGATCATCAGGCCTGAACAAAGCCCTTCTGTCAGAAAGGCGGCAATCAGAACATTGGTGTCAAATACCGCCTTCACGATATAACCTTGAAAACATCGTCATCCGTAATCAAGCCTGACGCTTTCGCTTTAGGGCCCAGGGTTTTCTTCATCCGGCGGAATCTGGCCTCCCATAAAAACACCCCCAGCGACTCTTTCACGATATCGCTTTTATTTCTTCCGGTTGCACGGGCAATGGCATCCAGCTCCGACGCCATTTTCTCGGGCAAACTGACAGACAGAACGCTTCTCATCATGCGCCTCCTGTACTACAATACACTACAGCACAACGTGAGTCAAGTCAAAATTGATTCTCATGATCCTCCCTTATGCCTCTTTGTCCCTCTGTTGCCGTTCAGGGCCTGTCGGGAAACAGATCGGAGCCTGCCGCCTTCAGCGCCGGTTCATCATTCAGGATGGATTCGACATACGCGAAGAATTTTGGAAATTCCGCGGCGATGAAAAATCGCGACGTCATGATCTTGTTGTAATAGAAACATGCCTCCGAATCGTTCCGGATATTTTCGAATGAACAATCCGCAACGGCACGGCCGGTTGTCTTTTTCAGTTGGGAAGCCGCCAGAGAGAGGTTCCACAAATGCATCCATCCGAGGCAAAGAAGGAACATCGCCTTTTGGAAAGGCGTCGCCTGGGCAAAGATGCCGGCGATCTTTCCCTGGCCCATCCGGGCTTTCAGGAATCCGACCATCTTGTCCAATTCGACAAGTCCCCTGGCCACAGGCGTGATATACACCTCCTCGACGGCCTCACGGGCCGTGTTCACCGTTTGTTTGGTCAGTTTCCGGAAAACATTCAGATTCCGTTCATCCGGATCCATCAGAATCTTCCTCATTAACAAATCGACAGACTGAATGCCGTTTGTCCCCTCGACGATGCTCAGAATTTTACAGTCACGCGCATACTGCTCCACGGGATAGTCCCGACAATAGCCGTAACCGCCGTAAACCTGGATTGCTTCGGCGGTCACAAGCCAGGACGCGTCGGTATTACCCGCCTTGCACAGCGGAATCAGCAATTCGGTGAGCGCCTTTGCTTCACGGCCCTTTTCTCCCTGATCGACAGCCTCCACATCAAGATTTTTCCCGAGGAAATAGGTAAGCATCCGCATCCCCTCAACGTAGGATTTCATCCATAGGAGCATCCTGACCACATCGGGATGTTCAATGATGGGAACTTGCGGGGCATTCGGATCCAGCATCCCCGTCACGTGAACGCCCTGGAGCCGGGTTCCGGCATAGGCAATGGCATGCATACACGCGGCAGTGGAGCAGGAAAGTCCCTGAAGGCCTACAAAAAGTCTTTCTTCGTTCATCATCTTAAACATCTGCCGCATCCCTTTTCTTTCCTGACCCAGGAGATAGCCGACGCAGGAGTTGTTTTCTCCAAAGGCCAGGGTGCAGGTGGAGAGTCCGTGAATGCCCATCTTTTCCTCAACCCCCGTGCAGACAACATCGTTTCGTCTGCCGGGTGTTCCATCCGGTTCGGAGATGAATTTGGGCACAATAAAGAGGGAAAGCCCCCGTGTGCCGGGCGGATCGCCTTCGATGCGCGCCAGGACCATATGAACAATATTGTCCGTTAAATCGTGGTCCCCTCCGCTGATGAATATTTTCTGCCCTGTGATTTCATAGGCGCCGTCTTCACGACGAACCGCCTTTGTCTTGACATTGCCGACATCGGAGCCTGCATTGGGTTCGGTCAGGCACATCGTGCCGCTCCATTTTCCGGAAAGCATTTTCGGCAGATAGGTTTGCTTCTGTTCCTGGCTTCCGAAAGAATAAACGAGCTGCGCGGCACTACCGCTCAACAGCGTGTAAAACGTCAGGCAGCCGTTGGCGGCGCAAAAGTATTCTTTGCAAGCCACCGACACAGACAAAGGCAGGCCTAATCCGCCAAATGCCGGATCGGCGGAAACCCCGATGAATCCCGCTTCGCTGATGGCCCGGTAGGGTTGCTGGAAGCAGGCGGGTACCGTCACCACTCCAAGCTTATTGTCAAAGTGGACACCCACGCGGTCCCCTTCGCTGTTGACGGGATAGAATTGTTCGACGGATATTTGTTCAGCCAGACGGAGGGTATCCTCATACAAGGCTTGATCCTGGTCGGAAAACTTTTCGTACTGTAAGCAGGAGTCCACCTCCAGCATTTCGAACAGGACGTAACGGACATCCCGGGAATCAACCAGTAAATTGGACATAACCTCTCCTTCAAGATTTAAGATGGCCGTGTCGCAGCAGGCTAAGCGGCCTATGACAGTTTTGCTTCTTTTCGCCGGGCGTCGATGACCTCCAGCAGCGCTTCGATGCGCGTGAAAGATTGTTCTTCGCTGTATTTGCGCATATCGGCATGATCAACATCGATCATCACCGCCGGAATGCCCAGTTCATTCGTGACGCGTTTGAGCATGTCCATTTGCATGATGGAATAGACTTTACAGCTTCTGTTGCTGGCGAAGATGACACCGTCTACGCCCCAGTCTTCAATGGCGCGCCGCATCGCCCGAAAGCGAAGCGACATTCCATGCGGGCAGATGGAAGAATTCTGCATTCGCGCCAGATAGACCAGCGGATCACCGCCGTCATAGGCAAACAGATCCAGCTCGCCCTCCACGGTCCCGATGCAATAGGTGTAGGAAGCCGAAATCAGGTTGACGTCAAGCGAAGCCAGGCGGGACGACATCCTGCTCAATTGATGCCAGGGCGCAATGTTGTCCCAGAGAAGCCGGTATCTTTCATTGGGAACAGGATAGATCCCCTTCGCGATATTATCTTCGGCCTCTTCGGCAAGAAGGCGGTAGTGATCGGCCAGGGTCTTTGTTCCCCGGGAAGTGAGGTACGGCGCCATCTGGACAAAGGAATCGAAGGCGGTAAGACCGGCCGGCCGGGACGCCGCCGTTTTCAAAAAGCGCTTCCAGTTGGCCAGAGCATCCCGCGTGTTTTCGAGCGCCTCGCGGACTCGCTCGATATTGAATGTCTGCCCGCTCAGATTTTCGATGGTCCGGATGAGGTCGCGGTACTGGGTAACGATGTAATCGAGATCCCGCGCGTTTTGCGGTTCATAGCAGAACGGCACATCCAGAATAAAATGCGGAACACCCCATGTCCGGTGGTAGATGTCGAACCACTTGACCAGCAGGGAACAGTTGTTGTTGTTGGAGACGATCAGATGCGGTTTCGGCAGGCCCATCGTGGGAGAGTCCTTCCCGCCGTCAAACGCCGTGCCGAGATCGATGCGTGCATAAGAGCACAGATCCATTGAATAGCCCATCTTTTCCGCTTTTTCGCATTGCAGGGGGCCGACGCCTTTTCCCGCGCTCATGGCGGCATGGCTCTCCGGTACGCCGTAAACCACGTTTTCAAAACCGCTGAACAATTCAGCGGGAACGACGATGGCCATCCACACCACGAAGGCGCCTTCACCGGCTTTTTGATGCAGATTCATGTAGTCATTGAACATGATTTTACTCAATCGCCTGCCGGCCGCAGTCTTCTGATGGCCGGATTTTGCCGTATTTTCGTTTGCCATAAAAACCTCCCTAAACCGTGGAATGCATCAATTCGGCAAATGTCTCGATACGCGTTGTATAAGCCGCGGTATTTTCATCGTCATCGAGTGAAATGTCGAGCAAGAGGGCCCGTATCCCCATCTCTTTCAGTATCTGCTCCAGATAGGGGAACTCGAAGTATTCATACTCGCAGAATTTCTCTCCGACAAAGACAACGCCCCGGGCGCCGGTGTCCGAAACAAGTTTACGGATGGCGGGCAAGCGCCGGTCCGCTGAATGCAGCAGCGTGGTGCACGGATAATGGTGGTGATAAAAATCGATGTAGTATTCCGCCGGATCGTCAACTGCCGGCGGGCTATAATGAAGCGCGCGATTTTGTGAGGCGACATCGTTGCCAACCACCGTGATGCCCGCGTTTTCAAGATCGCGGATCATGGGCAGCGGCGGAGGCAGGATGCCGCTGACGACAACGCGGGGCGATTCCGGGGATGGCTTGGTTTTTTTCCGGAAGTTGTCCCGGAGGGCACTCTGCAGGACAAGCAACTGGTCTTCCACGGGAATAAACCAGCCCTCGGTGACAATCCGGGAGAACTCGCCATAACTCATTGAACCGTCGGCTACGCTGGCGAAGAGCATTTTGGACAACTCTCTCATTTCCCGGTAAAGAGATACGCTTCGGCGAAATTTATCCGGGGCGAAAGTTACATTGCAGGTCTTTTCCAGTTCGCCGATTAATCCCTCGATGCTTGCCCGGAGATAGGGCCGGCTGTCGGTCTGATCCGGCGGGACTGCGGGGATATGCATTTTAAAAATGGGAAGCGGCGGCCTTCCTGCGTCCGCAAGTCCGCAATCAATAATCTCCGGAAGGTTGCGCAATGTGTCGCAGGCATTATACATAAACAGTCCGTCGAGCGCCGAACTGTTTTCCTTCAGGAGAAATTCCATCAGACGGCGGGCAACCGAGCAGGCGTAGGGCTGGATGTGCCGATCGCTTTCTGCAACCCGGGGAAGGGAATCCCTGAGCCCCCAAAGGGTAACGGGCGCCAGACCCATGGAGTGAAAAAGCTCCAGAGGAGGGTAAAGAGGAAAGCATCCGATAACCTTCCGCCCCTGGTCTTTCAATCTTTTTATGTTGTCCATAATATTTTTCATAGGCGACCTGTCTTGTTTTAA
>JAAZOZ010000023.1 GCA_012797505.1 Smithella sp.
GTGGTCGCGCCGAAAACAACGGAAGAGGTTCAGAAAATCGTTCAACTGGCCAACCAGGAAAATATCCCCGTCGTCCCGATGGGGAACGGCATGTCGCTGGCGGGTCTCGTGATTCCGCTCAAAGGCGGCATCGTTCTGGATATGAAGCGGATGAACAAAATCCTGGAAGTGAACGCCATGGCCCGCTACGTGGTCGTCGAAGGCGGCACCTCCCAGGGCGCGCTCAAAGCGTATCTGCAGAAGCATCATCCGACGCTGCGGCACAGCATTCCCGACGCCCCTTCGACTACTACCATCGCCGCGAACGTCTCCCTGCACGGCCAGGGAAGGCTCACCAACCAGTACGGCTTCAATTCGGACATGGTCACGGGGCTGGAAGTGGTCCTGCCCACGGGCGAGATCTGCCGGATCGGCTCGCCGTCGATCGGCCCCTACTGGATTTCCAAAGGGCCGACGCTGCCGGACCTGTCGGGGCTCTTCCTCGGCTGGCTGGGCTGTACGGGCGTCATCACAAAGGTCGGCCTTAAGCTTTATCCCAACAAAAAAATCCGTGACGCAGAACTGTTCGTCACGGACCGCGTCGATCTGATTCCATACATCCTCTACAAGCTCACGCACCTGGAAATGCTGGAGGACATTAACGTCTGGTTCCAGCCCAAACCGCTCATGTTCATGGGAAACTATCACATCACGGTTTTCTTCACCGGCGATACGGAAGAAGAAATTGAATTTAAACGCAAGATGATCTGGGACTGCCTCCAGGAATACATGGATTCCAAAGACGGCGGCTTCATGTCGATTTCGTACATGAAGCCCATGCTCCTGGAAATGCCTGGCCGCAACATCGCCGATTTCGCCGATGTGCCCAAAGGCGGCGGGTTTGAATACTCGGGGCCTATCGCGCCCATCGAACACTTCCCGCAGTACGCCGCCAAGGTGGTGGAACTGGCCGCCAAATACAATGTCCTGTATGCCAGCACGGCCAGGCTCATTTCCGGCGGGCACGCCATGATGTACAGCATCTCGTTTGCCTTCAACCGCAACGACAAGGCGATGATGGAACGGGTGGAAAAGGCGCTGGACGAGGCAACCTCTTTCGCGCTGGGTATGGGCGGCATTCCCTGGAAGCCCAATTTCAAGGAGCAGAAGATGCTGCTTCAGAAAATGGAGCCCAACGCGCGCAAACTCCTGTTGATGATCAAGAAAAATCTCGATCCGCAGGGGATCATGAACCCCGGCAACTGGGAGGTGAACGCATGACCTACATCCGACACATTGAACATGAAAACATCGTCCATCGCTGCTTCCGCTGCGGTTACTGCAAGTTCCCGTCGGACTACAGCGACTTCAATTGCCCCTCCTACAAGGCCTTCGGCTGGGATACCTACTCGCCGGGCGGCCGGATGTGGCTGACCCGCGCCTGGCTGTCAGGCGAAATCGAAACCTCCGCGCGCTTTGCCGAAATCATGTTTTCCTGCGTCGCCTGCGACAACTGCAAGGATCAGTGCGTCTTTCCCCGATTCAAGGATTTCCTGCCGGACATCTTTCAGGAGACGCGGGCCGAACTGGTCGGCGAAGGCCGGATTCCGCCGGGCGTGCGCGACTATTTCAAGGCCGTCGCGGTGAGCGGCAATCCCTACAAACTGCCGCAGTCCCAGCGCGGCGACTGGGCCAAAGGAACGGGACTGAAACCCTACACCAACCAGAAATATCTTTTCTACGCGGGCTGCGTCGGCTCCTACGATGAAGTCGGGCAGAAAATGGCCAGAAGCGTGGGAAAAATGCTGGTGGATGCGGGGCTGTCGGTCGGCATTCTAGGCAGTGAAGAGGGCTGTGACGGCAACGACGTGCGGGCTCTTGGCGAGATGGGACTGTTTGCCCAGTTGGCGCAGGCCAACATTGAAACCTTCAAGGCCAAAGGAGTCAGGGAAATCATTACGCTAGATCCTCACGCGCTCAATACGTTCAGGAAAGACTACCCCGTCATCGGCGGAGTCTTCCAGGTCCGGCACTACACCGAGGTTTTAGCCCAGCTGATGAAAAAGAAAAAAATCAAGCTCAAGGCCTGGCCGGTCAAAATCACGTATCACGATCCCTGCTACCTGGGAAGGCATCAAAATATTTATCAGGCGCCGCGGGAAATTCTCAAGGCGATTCCCAAAGCCGAATACGTTGAGATGCGCCGCAGCGGCCCCGATGCTTTCTGCTGCGGCGGAGGCGGCGGCAACTTCTTCACGGACATTCTGGGCACGGCCGAAGACAGCGCCGCCCGCGTGCGCGTGCGTGAAGCTGCCGAGACGGGCGCTTCGATTCTGGCGGTTGCCTGCCCCAATTGCGCCAAAATGCTTTCCGACGCGGTGAAGATGGAACAACTGGAAAACCGTATCGAGGTGCTGGGCATCGCTGAAATTCTGGAACGGGCCCGGAAATAAAAATTGGAAGGAGCCGAAATGAACAGAGAAGAAATGCTCGAAGAAGTTTACAAACGGGCGAAGGCCTACGAACTGCGCGGCGGCAACTGCTCGCAATGCTCGCTTGCCGCCATCTTCGAAGCGCTGGGCGTGGAGGATGAAAACGTCGTGCGCGCCGCCACGGGATTTGCCGACGGCGTGGGACTATCCGGCGACGGCCACTGCGGCGCTCTCTCCGGCGGCACGATGGCCATCAGCTACTTTTTCGGCCGCAAAAAGGAAGACTTGGGCCGGATGGGCAAGCAGATCAAGGCGCTTCTTCTGGCCAAAAAATTCCATGAACAGTTTATGAAAGAGTTTTCCACCTGCCGGTGCCGTGATCTTCAGGTGAAACAGTTCGGCCGCTTTTTCAACCTCTACGACATGGAAGACATGAAGGCGGCGCTGGCCGCGGGGATGCCGGAAGGCTGCTCCACGCTCGTTGGCAAGGCAGCCCGCATGGCGCTTGAAATTATCCTCGACGAACAGGCCCGGCAGGAAAAAAAGGCTGAACTGCCTGTGGTGTAGGAGGATGAAATTCTCTTCGATAAAAATTCAACTGTAAAGGCAGGTATAAACTCATGATTCGTTCTATTTCCGAAAGTCCTCTCTATCCGATTGTCAATCCAAAAAGCATTGCCTTCTTCGGCGCGTCCAACACGTTCATGCGCATGGGATCGATCATGCTGTCATCGATGCAGGCGCTGGGATATGAAGGGAAAATTATCCCGATTCATCCCAAAGAAAAAGTTGTCCGCGGCCTTGCGGCATATCCCAGCATTCTGGATGTGCCGGAGATCCCCGATCTGGCCATCATCGTGCTGCCCACGGAAATCGTCTGCCAAACGCTCGACGATTGCGGGAAGAAGGGCATCCGGCACGCCATTGTGGTTTCCGGGGGATTCCGCGAGGCGGGCCCGGAAGGCGCGGCGCTGCAAAAGGAACTGGAGGCGATTGCCCGCCGTCACGGCATCCGGTTTTTGGGCCCCAACTGCCTGGGCGTCGCCAATCTCCACCTCAAACTCAATCCCACGCCCATCAAGGCGGATTGCAAGGCGGGCTTTGTCGGCCTGGCCTCGCAAAGCGGAAGCTTCATCACGCAGATGTTCAATTACCTCCACCGCCACGGCATGGGATTCAGCGCGGCCTTGAGCGTGGGCAACGAAGCCAGCATCGACATCGTGGACTGCCTGGAATATCTGGGCGCCTGCCCTCACACCAAAGTCATCACCCTGTACATCGAAGGGATCAACCGCGGGAGCAAGTTCGTGGAAATCGCAAAAGCCATCACCCCGCGCAAACCCATCGTCGCGCTTTACGTGGGCGGCTCAGAAGCGGGAAAACAGGCGGGGCTTTCCCATACCGGCTCCCTGTCCGGCCCCAATGAAATTTATGACGGGATTTTCAAGCAGTGCGGCATCATCCGAGCCAAAACGCTCACCGAGCTGTTTGATTACGCGCTGGCTCTGGGCACCCTGCCGCGGCCCGGGGGAAACCGGATCGTCATCCAGACGCATTCCGGCGGGCCCGGCGCCACGGCGGCGGATGCCTGCAGCCGCGTGGGACTCAAGCTTTCGCGCCTGTCGCCCGAAACCGTGAAAAAGCTCAAACCGCTGATCCCCAAAACGGCCAGCACGGCCAACCCGGTGGACATGACCTTCAGCAAAAATCACGCGGATGATTATTTCAATATTCCGAATATCCTTCTTTCGGACTCCGAGACGGATATGCTCCTTGCGTATTTTGTCTCGCCGGGAATTTTTCTCGAACGCATTCTGGGCGAAATGGGCGTTGAGGAAAATTCGATCAACTCGGAGATGGACAAACTGATTGGGGATTTCGCGCAGAAGTTCGTAAGCCTCACCCAGGCGCATCCCGACAAGCCGATTGTCGGATTTACCTACCGCAGCCTTCAGGAAAAAATGGTTCGAACTCTCCTGGACTGCGGCGTTCCCGTTTATCAGGATCCCGAGCGGGCAGCCCGCTCCCTGGCCGCTGTGCAGGAGTACTACGAAAGACGCGGAAAAATGTAAACGGCGATTCAACCTTGATGAACTCGTAAAAAGTAATTCAAGTCGTCACCCCGGCGAATACCCTAACCACCTGAAGGTGGCGCGAGGGCACAAGCGCCGTGGTCCATAACTCATTGTAATTACTGGATACCGCCCCCCGACTTCTCGAGGTCAGGCTTCGCCGGTAAGACAAAAAGGCGCGGAAATTGACTTTTTACGAGACCGTCAAACTTCAGTTTCCGGGCGAAAACGGCGAAGCAGGCCGCCGACTGCGACAGGTCAGCTTTTCTTCAGGCGGGCCTGCAAATCGCGGCGCTCTTTCCCCTGGCGTGCCAGCTCCTCGCGATTGGATGCATCCACCCTCATGAAGTTTTCCCGCCATGCATCGTCCGGCCATTGATAAGGCGTTTGCACCGTGGTGCGCGGCATCCAGGCGCGTTCCAGAAGATCAAGCGCCGTGCCCAGGATCGCCTGCTGCATCGCGGCGTCCCCGGGTTTTCCCGAAGGATTGCCGAGGGGAAAATCGGTGAAGACAAATCGCGCCACGCCGCATTCTTCCACAATATCCCGCGCACAACCCATCACAACGGTGGGCAGACCGTTGGCTTCCAGGTGACGGGCAACCAGACTCACGGTCTGGTGGCAAACCGGTCAGAGCGCCAGAAGAATGACGGCATCGACGCCGTCTTCGCGACACCATTTGAGGATCTGGGGGCTGTACCGTTCGATGGTCCTTCCCTGACTGTAATCGGTCGGAACGCCGTAAAACCGGGGCGACGCCGATCCGATGCGGCCGGCTGCGGCCGCGCGCGCCAGGCGGGTCAACGGCAGAAAGCTGTCCACATCCCTCGTGTGCGTCGCCTTCTTGTCCCAAAACAGATCGTCGGTATAGAGCGACGCGGGCGGCGGCCAGGCGGGCTGGGCGTACATTTCGCGGCGGTACAGCATGGCCGCCATCGGGTCGGCGGGCTTCGGCAGGCCCGCGGTGGTGACCAGTCCGACGCGGCATTGGGAGAGCGGTTTGGCTGGCGGCGCAAAGGGAACCTCGTCATAATGCGGCCAGGCGTAAGGCTTGTCGTAGCCCTGAGCGGCATAATAGGTCCGGCTGCAATCGATATAACTCACGAAAGAACGATACGGTCTGAGCTGATCCATCATATTCCTCCTCGATGGCGTGATGGTATTGCAAAAAGCCCGCAAAACAAATCCTTCCCGTGTCCCGATCAATCCACGATTCGATCGAGGTTTCTTTTCAGTCCCTCGAATCCAACTCTTTTCACGGCGGAGTGTTGAAACAGCCTCCCGTATTGTTCTTCGTTGAGGTTGAACCAGTCCTCGCGGGTCATTTCCAGCAATCCAGGCGGGGCGTCAAAGTCTTTTTCACGGTGCGGAACGGCGTGGCGGTTCCAAGGGCAGACATCCTGGCAGATATCACAGCCGAACACCCGATTGGCCAGACGATCCCTGAATGCCCCACCGATGGCCGCCTTGTTCTCGATCGTCCAATAGGAAATGCAGCGGCCTGCATCCAGCGTTCGCGGGGCGACAAGCGCCTTCGCGGGGCAGGCGTCGATGCAGAACGTGCAATCGCCGCATAAATCGTCAACGGGGTTGTCGTATTGCAGGGGGATATCGACCAGAAGCGTCCCGATGAAACAAAAAGAACCTTTTCCCGGTGAAATCAAGCAGGTGTTTTTGCCGATCCAGCCCAGCCCCGCCCGCGCGGCCCACGCCTTTTCCAGCAGCGGCGCCGTATCCACAAACGCCCGGCCGTGAACCGGCGCGCTGCCGGACAAGATCCACTCCAGCAGCCGGTTGAGTTTTTCCCTGACAACGGTATGATAATCTTTCCCATAAGCGTACTTTGCCAGAACAGGCGCTCGGGGATCGGTTTGCGTCCCGGACGGATAGTAATTCAAAAGGACGGAAATGACCGACCGGGCGCCTTCGAAAAGCCGGGTCGGGTCAACCCGCTTGTGGGCATGTCTCCCCATGTAGGCCATCGAGGCGTGATACCCGCGATCCAGCCACTTCTGCAGGCGCGCCGCGTCTTCGTCCAGCGCTTCCGCGCGGGAAATTCCGCAGCCGTCAAATCCGAAACGGAGGGCTTCCTCCTTGATTGCCGCCGCCGTCAAGGCCGGATTCTCCAGGTCTTTGGATGGAAAAGGATTTCCCGCGCCAATCGCTTTCATTTCTTTCGTCCCGTTTCGCAAGCCGGCCACTGCCCACATCCCTGCGTCAACCACCCGGTCAATTTCCGCGAAGAGAGCATTGGACAGCCGGTATCCTCGCTGGCCGTTGTGCCGCGCGTCGTCCGTGCGCACCCCTGATGCATCCGGACGCTGCAAGACGGTCAGGGAACAACCGCGGGCGCTTCCGTCTGCGCAGGCTCGCCTGCGGCAGAGGTCTCCGGCACCGGCGATGCCGGTTCAGGAGCTTTTTCTTCTTCTCCGCCTTCATCCTTCAGAACTTCATCATATTCTTCGATAACAATGCCGCGCCGAACCATGATTTGATATATTCTCTCCGCCCGGTTTGCCGCGTACCGCGAACTGCCGTCGGGACGAAAACGCCTCGGATTGGGCAGGGCTGCGGCAAGCTGCGCCGCTTCACGCGGGCCGAGGCCGGCGGCGGATTTGCCGTAATATCGGCGCGCGGCGGTCTCCACGCCAAACAGGCCATCCCCCCATTCGGCCACGTTCAAATAAAGCTCCAGAATCCTTCTCTTGCTCAATTGCCTTTCGATTCGCCAGGTTAGAATGGCTTCCTTGATTTTTCGCACCGGATTTTTCGCGGGTGTCAAATATAAATTCTTGGCCAGCTGCTGGGAGATGGTGCTGCCTCCGGCCTTGAATTTCTTCTTTTGGATGTCTTTTTCCAGCGCCTTCTGCATGGCGTCAAAATCAAACCCCTCATGGGACCAGAATTTATCATCCTCGGCGATAATCACCGCTTTCATCACGTAAGGCGACACCCCCGACAGAGGAACCCAGGATGCGGATATCTTTTTCTTAATTCCTTTTTCCTTCCAAATCTCTTCCCGATATTCCATGAAGGCGGTTTTGCCGGGACGATTCTTCTGCAGGCCGGCCACGTCCGGGTAAAAAAAATAGCGGGCGACATCCAGTATCAAAAAAGCGATAACAGCCAAAAAACTCCATAAAATTATCTTTTTCCACTTTTGCATCAACGGCATATCCTCATTTTTTTCGTTTGCCGCTTCCTATACCTCATTGAAAGAGATTGCAAAATAAATTTGACATGCCTTTTCATTTTTAGTAAGAGGGATGCGTACGAAGTTGATAAATTGTTTTTTAATTGTAAACCTTCGTTTTCTGTGTGCAGTAAAATATCTTTAGATATACAAATATTAGCTTCACCGATCCACAATCTGTGCACCGTTAACAAAATGGGGCTCCCCCCGCCAAAACAGGAGGTACTTCATGATGCAACGGCGAACCATGATTTCCTGGGGATTATTTGCTCTTTTCTTGCTGTTCTGTTTTCAAATCGATGCCCACGCGGTCCAGTACAAAGTTAAAAAAGGCGAAAACCTTTCCCTCATTTCCAGGCGAACCGGCGTCAGCGTCGCGGAAATCCAGAAAACAAACCATTTGAACAGCAACATCGTAAAACCCGGCCAGATTTTAAGCATCAAAGAAAAAAATTCTCCATCCCCCGTCGCCGCAAAATCAAAAACTCAGCCAACTTCATCCTATATCGTCAAAAGAGGCGACACGCTTCCCCTGATCGCCAAAAAAACCGGCGTTTCCGCATTGCAGATCGCCAGACTGAATCATGTCACCACCAAATCCCTGCGTGCCGGACAGAAGTTGATCATCCCCAGGGAGGAGCCGCCCGCGAAGGCGCCCGTCGAGGAAGAGGAGGATTTATTGGAGGAAGAGGATGAGGGATTGACGGACGACGCATCCGGCCAGATCGCCTGTGAAGAAAAAGTAAGCGAGGAACTCCTGGGCAAATGGGGCAGCGCCGACGAAAGAAAACTGTTCATCCGGGTGGCAACCGGTTTCCTGGGCGCGCCTTACCGGCTGGGCGGCGCCACCGTCAAAGGAATTGACTGTTCGGCCTTTGTCCGGAAAATGTATGAATTTTTCGACATCACCCTGCCCCGCACCGCCCGTGAACAATCGACGGTCGGCATGCAAGTGGGACGCGATGAACTGGTGGAAGGAGACCTGGTTTTCTTCCGGACCAAAAAACCGATCGGCCACGTCGGCATTTACATCGGCAATAACGAGTTTGTCCACGCCTCCTACAAGGCAAAGGCCGTCCGCATCGACAGCCTGGATCGCCCATATTTTCAGAAGAGATTTCAGCGGGCCGTTCGCTTGAAAGGGCTGGATGAAAACGGCGGCACCTGATGGCGCTTCTTTTCACAAAACATCTTAAAAAAAGAGGCTGGAACGCCTCTTTTTTTATTGGCTGTTTTGCCGGTTGCTTATCGGGGCCGTTTATTATAAAAGGACAACCCTGCCGGTCCCCGCATCGCATAGGCGAAAGACTGCTGAATTAATTGGGATTATCGTAATTTGCCTGTAAGGAAGGACCCATGGGAAAAAACATTGTGGAAAAGATCCTCGCCGGTCATCTGGTTTACGGCGCCCTCGCGCCCGGCGGGGAAATCGGCATCCGCATCGACCAGACGCTCACCCAGGACGCCACGGGCACCTTGGCTTATCTGCAGTTTGAAGCCATGAACGTCCCCCGGGTCCGCACGGAGCTCTCCGTCAGCTACATCGACCACAATACGATTCAAATCGGCTTTGAAAACGCGGACGATCACCGCTATCTGATGAGCGTCGCGCAAAAGTTCGGCATCGTGCTGTCGCGCGCCGGCAACGGCATCTGCCACCAGGTCCACCTGGAACGCTTCGGGCGTCCCGGCAAAACACTGATCGGCTCCGACAGCCACACGCCCACCTGCGGCGCGCTGGGCATGATCGCCATCGGCGCGGGCGGACTTGACGTCGCGCAGGCGATGGCGGGGGAGCCTTTTTACCTCGCCTGCCCGTCCGTGGTAAAAATCAACCTGGAAGGCCGGCTTTCGCCCTGGGTTTCCGCAAAAGATGTCATCCTGAAGGTGCTGGAAATCTTTTCAACCAAGGGCAACGTCGGAACCGTTTTCGAATACGGAGGCCGGGGCCTCGCGACGCTGAGCGTTCCGGAGCGCGCCACCATCGCCAACATGGGCGCGGAATGCGGCGTGACGACCTCCGTGTTTCCCAGCGATGATCTGACCCGGCAATTTCTGCGCTCCCAAGAGCGGGAAGCGGATTTTATCGAACTGAAAGCGGATACCGACGCAGTGTATGCCCGCGTTGAAACGATCGACCTGTCCCGGATTGAGCCGCTGGCCGCCAAACCGCACAGCCCCGACAATATTGCCACGGTCCGGTCTCTGGCCGGCATCCCCGTTCAGCAGGTCTGTCTGGGAAGCTGCACCAATTCCTCCTACAAGGATCTGGTGACGGTCGCCAAAATCCTCAAGGGCCGGATTGCGCATCCCGACGTCAGCTTCATTCTGGCGCCCGGCTCGCGGCAGGTGCTGGACAATCTCGCCCGCGACGGCTACCTGGCCTCCCTCATCGCCTCCGGCGCGCGGCTCATGGAAAACGCCTGCGGCTTCTGCATCGGCAACAGCCAGAGCCCGCAATCCGGCGCGGTTTCGCTGCGCACCTCCAACCGAAATTTCCCGGGAAGGTCGGGCACGCTCGACGCCGACATTTATCTGGTGAGCCCTGAAACAGCGGCGGCGGCGGTCATCACCGGCCGCTTCACCGATCCGCGCGATCTGGCGATGGAGTACCCGGACGCGCGAACGCCCGAGAAGCTGGTCATCGACGACAGTCTGATCCTCCGGCCGGACGACGCGGACCGGAACGGGAACATCTACCGCGGTCCGAACATCGGCGCGCCTCCCGTCAACACGCCCCTGCCCGATACGCTTGCAGGTCCGGTGACCATCAAGGTCGGCGACAAGATCACGACCGATCACATCATCCCCGCCGGCGCGCGGATGAAGTACCGCTCGAATATTCCCCGCTACGCCGAATTCGTTTTTGAAAACGTGGACGCCACTTTTGCCCGACGTGCGCTGGCCAACAAAGAAGCGGGCCGGCACAACATCATTGTGGCCGGCCTCTCCTACGGCCAGGGCTCGTCACGCGAGCACGCGGCTATCTGCCCGATGTATCTGGGCGTGCGGGCCGTCATCGCCAAATCCCTGGAGAGAATCCACGCCGCCAACCTGATCAACTTCGGCATCCTGCCGCTTGCGTTCGCCGATGAAAAGGACTACGACACCCTCGGTGAAGGCGACGAGCTGGAAATCGCCGGCCTGAGAACGGCCGTTGCCGTCGGAGAATCCCTGACCGTGGCCAATAAAACCAAAGGAACATCCTTTGCCGTGCGCCTGAGCCTGTCGCCCCGGCAAAAAGAGATGATTCTGGCCGGCGGCGCGTTCAACGTTCGCAGCCCAAAATAATCCCGCATCCCGATTCCATGGAGTGAAGCGCAATGACACAGAAAATCAAAGTGAAGACAACTCTCGTCGAAATGGACGGAGACGAAATGACCCGCGTCATGTGGCGGATGGTGAAAGACAAGCTGCTCTTTCCCTATCTGGACATGGACATCGACTACTACGATCTCCACGTCAAGCACCGCGACGACACGGACGACCGGGTCACGGTTGACGCAGCCCGCGCCGTGCAGAAATACGGCGTCGGCGTCAAGTGCGCCACGATTACGCCCAACGAAGACCGGGTGAAGGAATACAACCTGAAGAAAGCCTGGAAAAGCCCCAACGGCACGATCCGCGCCCTGCTTGACGGCACGGTTTTCCGCAAACCGATTCTGGTGAACAACATCAAACCAGGCGTGACGGCCTGGAAGAAACCGATCACGATCGGCCGCCACGCCTACGGCGACGTTTACGACAATTTTGAAATGAACATTCCCGGCGCGGGAAAGCTGGAAGTCGTCTTCACGCCGGCCGACGGCGGCGCGCCGCGGAGGGAACTGGTGAAAAACTTCCCCTCGGCAGGCATCGTCCAGGTCAACCACAACCTGGAGGCGTCGATGCGGAGCTTTGCCCGGGCCTGCTTCACCTACGCGCTTTCCGAAAAGATCGACGTGTGGTTTTCCACCAAGGACACGATTTCTAAAAAGTACGACGCTGGCTTCCGCGATGTCTTTGACCGCGAATTTGCCGAGCACTGGAAAGACCGGTTCGACGCAGCCGGCATCGAGTACTTCTTCACGCTCATCGACGACGCGGTGGCGCGCATCATGAAGACGGAAGGCGGAATCCTCTGGGCGCTCAAGAACTACGACGGCGACGTGATGTCGGACATGATCGCGTCCGCAAGCGGATCGCTCGCCATGATGACCTCCGTCCTGGTATCGCCCTCCGGCTGGTACGAATACGAAGCCGCGCACGGCACGGTCCAGAAGCATTATTACAAGCATTTGAAAGGCGAGGAAACTTCTTCCAATTCGATGGCGCTGATTTTCGCCTGGACCGGCGGCCTGCGCAAGCGCGGCGAACTGGACGGCACGCCGGATGTCGCCGGCTTTGCGGACAACCTGGAAGCGGCCGCCCTGGAAACGGTGGAAAGCGGCGTGATGACGGGCGATCTGCTGCTCCTGGCCGAAAAGCGGCCCACCAACCGGAAGGTCAACACGGAAGGCTTTATCGACGCGATCGCCCAAAACCTGAAGAAAAAACTTTAGAACGGGAAACACGCACGCCCGAGGGTGCGCACTAAACCACAGGATGTAGTGCGGGTCTTCAGACCCGCTTTTCAAAACAAGGATTGCAACCCTTTGTTCCCTTCGCACAAAAACCAGCGCAGCTAAAGCTACGCACTACAGAAAAACGTGCATGAAAACGGACATGAAAAACGTAGTGCGGGTCGCTTGTGACCTTCAGGTTATCAGACCCGCTTTCCAGAATGCAAGAATCCGGAATTCATCATGAGTAAACGCAACGAAAATTCCTTGCCCAATCTGTCGGACTTCACCCTTCCGGAGCTGGAGGAATTCATCGCCGCCTCCGGCAAGGAAAAATACCGCGCCCGCCAGATCATGAAGGAGATCCACCAGTTCGGCTGCCTCTCCTTCGACGCCATGACGACGCTTGCGCGCGATTTCCGCAAAACAATCGCCCAAACGGCCCGAATCTACCGCCCGTCGATGGTCAAAATCCAGAAGTCACAGGATGGCACACAAAAAGTTCTGCTGGGCCTCGAAGACGGTCTTTTTGTCGAAAGCGTGCTGATCCCCGGCAAAAACCACTGGACACTTTGCATTTCCACGCAGGCCGGCTGCGCGATGGGCTGCGCCTTTTGTCTGACGGCGCGCCAGGGTTTCAAGCGCAATCTCACGCCGGCGGAAATCGTCGGACAGGTGGTAACCATAAGGAAAGAAACACCCGAGGGAGAGGCCGTGGGCAACATTGTTCTGATGGGCATGGGCGAGCCGCTCGCCAACTACGAAAATACGGTGAAAGCGATTCGCATCCTCACCAGCGATTTCGGCCTGGGCTTTTCTTCGCGGCGCATCACCGTTTCCACCTGCGGACTCGCCCGGCAGATCCTGCAACTGGGAAGCGACATCTGCATCAACCTGGCCGTATCGCTCAACGCCCACGATGACGAAACCCGCAGTCGGCTCATGCCGGTCAACAAAAAATATCCGCTGGCAACGCTTCTGGACGCCTGCAAAAAATATCCCATGCCGGGCCGCCGGATGCTCACGTATGAATATATTCTCATCGACGGTGTGAATGCCTCGCGGCAAGATGCCCAAAAGCTGACCCTGCTCCTTGCGGATCAGCGCTGCAAGATCAACCTGATCGTCTTCAACGAATACCCCGGCTCGCCCTTTCGCGCGCCCTCCCCCCACGTCGTGTCGGATTTTCAGCAGGTGCTGCTCGACCGGCACTTCACGGCCATGCTGCGCAAAAGCAAGGGCTCCGACATCCTGGCCGCCTGCGGACAGTTGAGCGGAACTTACACGACCGGTTAACCTGGCAAACAAAGAATTATTTCTCGCCCGTAAAAAGGAAGGTCTTATCAATTCATTTGACTTTAGTATCGTATTCCAGTACCATTATTCACAATGAATTCTAAACATAGAAAAACGCTTTCTGAAATATTCAGAAATCCCGTTCCATCAAATATCCCCTGGATAGATGTAGAAAGTCTTCTCATTTCGCTGGGCGCTGATATTTCAGAAGGAAGCGGATCTCGTGTTCGGATTCAATTGAATGATGAAAGAGCTGTTTTTCATCGGCCGCACCCGCGAAAAGAAACAAACAGGGGCACCGTAATTTCCATGAGACGATTTTTGGAAAATGCAGGAGTAAAACATGATGGAGTATAAAGGGTACATAGGAATTGTAGCGTATGACGATCAAGCCAGGATTTTTCACGGTGATGTAATTAACACAAGAGATGTTATTACATTTCAGGGAAAGTCTGTTCGTGAAATTGAAAAGGCATTCAAAGAATCCATAGACGACTATCTATCATGGTGCGCAAAAGATGGCGTAGCCCCTGAAAAACCATATTCAGGAAAATTCAATTTACGGCTGTCCCCCGATTTGCATCGTGAAGTTGCGGTAACGGCAAAGAAACTAAATATTTCTATTAACTCTTTTGTCGAACGCGCCTTGATTGATGAAATCAATACACACAGAGCAACATAAATAGCAACAGGATAGATGGTCGAATGATTTTTTACGGAGAAAACCATGAGGAAACGACTTTTAAAAAAAATAATTCATGAGGGTGATTATATCGCAGAAGTTGATGTTGAATTGATTGACACTAATGAAGGATGGTCCCCATATCTTTCTTTGGAAGATGCACAAGAATTAGACGATTTGCGTGATTATCTGAGACGAGGTGATCTTCACTCCGCGGCCCGATTAGCCCGTCTGTATTCCTTGACGGCTATTGCAGTCTAGAAAATTATGGCGGGCGCTTCGGAAGTCCCTTACAGAAGGGAGCGGATTTCAGAAGCTGTTCAAGAAAGATGCCGATATTGCCAAGGACCTTACGGAGAATGAACTTGCCGCGATCTTCAATGTCAACAATCTCCTGAAGAATCTGGATTTTATTTTTCACCGGGTGCTTGAAGAGAAGGAACAAAGCTGCTTAGTTTTTCTTTCACAGGAGTTTCGGGGATAAACCAATTCGTGCGACGATTTTGGAGTAATAACGGCAGCTTGCGGCACATATCTCTGTAAGACCCATCTGAAGACATATCTAATAGATTAGGAAAACAATGAAAATACGTATATATTTGTAAA
>JAAZOZ010000220.1 GCA_012797505.1 Smithella sp.
TCCGCCAGTCCGTCCAGGTGCAGGCCGCCGGTCAGGCCAACCCAGACGGCAAGCGTAAGTACGGAGGCGACAAGCGCAGGAAAGATCAGGTTCAGTCCAAACCAGGCCAGCCAGACAAGACCGCCCACCGCAAGACCGACCACCGGATACCAGAAGGCGGCGCGACCGCTGTCGCCCGGCCGCCAGTTTTCCGGCACACCGACAGGCAGCGTGGTCAGCAATCCGAATGCCGTGCGCAAATTCCGCATACTGTTCCTCTTCCCCTTCAACCTTTACCCTTCAGCCTTCAGCCTGCTTTATCACTTACTCCCGCTTCGTCAAACGTCGCCATCTCCCGCAGGAGACGGCAGGCCGCTTCCAGCAGGTGAAACGCCAGCACCGCCCCCGTCCCTTCACCGAGGCGCAGATTGAGATTCAGAAGCGGGGTAAGACCGAGATGTTTGTGCATAACCTGATGCCCGATCTCCACCGACCGGTGCGCGCCGAAAAGATAATGACGCACATCCGGCACAAGCCCGACGCCAATCATCGCGGCAGCCGTTGAAATGAAGCCATCCACCGCTACGGGGATGCGGCGGGCGGCGGCGGCGATCATCACACCGGCAAGACCGGCGATTTCCAGGCCGCCGACTTTGCAAAGCACGTCCATCGGGTCGTTCGGGTCTGGCTGGTTGACGGCAATGGCCTGTTCGATCACCTGTATCTTACGCAGGAGGCCGGCATCGTCGAGGCCCGTACCGCGTCCCGTTACTTTATCAACCGGTAATCCCGCCATTACGGCAACAATGGCCGCAGATGAGGTGGTGTTGCCGATGCCCATGTCGCCTGTGGCAATCACATCGAGGCCTTTTTCGGCAATTTCGGCCAGCACCTCCATACCGCAGGCAAGCGCCTGTTCGGCCTGGACGCGCGTCATGGCCGGCTCCTTTGCCATATTGCGCGTTCCATGCGCAATTTTCCGCCGCCAGAGCCCGGGCAGGGACGGATCAAAATCGGAAGCGACGCCGATATCGACAATATGCGTCGCGGCGCCCGCCTGACGCGCCAGCACATTGATGGCTGCGCCGCCGTGAAGAAAATTCAGCACCATTTGTTTTGTGACTTCGACCGGAAAGGCGCTGACGCCCTCCAGCGCCACGCCGTGGTCCGCGGCCATGACGATCACCGCTTTTTTGGAAACCTCCGGCATCGGGTAGGCCTTCATGCCCGCCAGTTGGATGGAAATCTCCTCCAGCCGGCCGAGGCTTCCCGGGGGTTTGGTCAGGCGGTTTTGCCTGGCCTGTGCTTGTTTCGCGGCCTGTTTGTCAATCGGGGGAATCGTCGGATAATGCATATCGTGTCCTTTTTTACTGTTTTGGCTCCGGATGGAACATGAACGAAAGAATTTCGACCGCGTCAAAAATACGCGGAGAAGCGCGATTGATCAGATTGGCGTCGATCGGATAAATCTTGCCGTTTTTTACCGCCGGGACTTCTCCGAACGCCCGCCAGAATTTATACACGGCCTCAAACGTTTTGTCATTGACCATCGGCGCAAACACGATGATGTCCGGCGACGCGCTGATGATGCCCTCCGCGCTGTAGCGCGGATAGTTGGCGACGTCGTTTCCGGCAACGTTCACCCCGCCGGCCCGTTCAATGACTTCATGGATCAGGGTTCCCCGGCCGGCGGTGATCATGGGCTCCATGCCCAGCTGGAAAAAAACGCGCGGCTTCTTTTTGCCGCGTGTCCGGACGGCAACAGAGCGTAATTTCTGCCGGAGTTTTTCAACCAGCGCGGCAGCCTCCTTTTCCCGGCCGGTGATGGCGCCGATATGCCCGATGCTTTTCAAAACGCCGGACGTGCTGGTCGGATTGGTGACATAGACGGGCAGCCCCAGTTTTTCCAGTTGCCTCACGGTTTCCTTCCGGTTGCCGTCGGCGGCGGCCAGAATCAAATCCGGCCGGAGCGCGACAATTTTTTCTATGGAAGGATTCGTAAAGCCGCCGATTTTCGTCTTGGCTTGGACGGCCGGAGGCCAGTCGCAAAAAGTGGTGACCCCGACGATTTTATCTTCCAGGCCCAGCGCGTAAAGCGTCTCCGAAATTCCGGGGGCGAGGGAAACAATCCTCTGCGGCGCAGGGACAAGCCGGACAAGACGGCCGGTTTCGTCCGTCGCGGCGCGGGCAAAAGAAGTTGCCACACAAGAGATCGCAAGAAGACCAGAGAACAGAAAAATCAAGAAAATATTTCTTGCAAGATTATTAGAATTCATAAGACACGCTGCCGAAAAATGATCTTCCCGCCCCCGGATATCCGCACATTGTCGTTTTGACTGTGGTTTGATCGGTAAAAGATTGCAGATGAGTGTCGTATTCCTGATCAAAAAGGTTATTTGCCGACAGCGACAGAATCCAATTTTTGTAAAGCCGCTGCTGGATTTTCAGATCCGCCGTCCAGTAGGAATTGATGGTGTATATAACGGTTTTTGTGTTGGGATAGGTGGTGGACTCCGTATTGTAAACAACCTGGTCGCTCACGTATCGCGCTGTCGCCGTCGCGGTGAGCCCGAAATTGCTTTTGTAGGTGAGGTCGCCCTTGAACTGATTCTCCGGTGTCATGGTTGCTCGCCGTTTGACCATACTGTATTGGAAATCCGGTGGAAGAAACGGAGGCCAGCCGTAATCCTGTTTTGTATATTCCCTGTTCTCTTCTTCCGCGTTTGTGTAAGTATAAGCCAGACTCAGAGAAAGATCATAAAAGGGACCAAGCTTAAGCCCCGCCTCAATGCCATCCGCCTTGTAGCCTGCCAGATTGATGGGACGCCACACGCCCTGGGAATCCGGTTCCCACTGGATTTTATTATCTACATTCCAGCGAAAATAAGACAGCGTTATGAATAACTTGTCCTTAAGCAAGGACTGTTCGAGTGTAACATCCGTGTGCCAGCCCTTTTCGGGCTCTAAATCAGGGTTCCCCCTGGTATAAGGATCAGCCGGCCAATAGAGATCGTTAAGGGTGGGCGCCAGAAAGTGCTTTCCGTGGCTGATCTTCAATGCTGTTGTTTCAAACGGATTGACGACGATGCCGAAGAGGGGCAGGTTTTCCGAACCGAACGCCGAATGTCTTTCATGCCGAAAACCAGCTAAAGCCTTCCCGTATTTAAACGGCCTGTATTCAGCCTCTGTAAAATAGCCCTGGGTAAACACATGAGCCTCTGCCGTCGAATCGGAACCGTCGCGGATACCCGTCGTGCTTAAACCATAACTTTGATTCTTCCAGGCAAAGTTTTTGTATTCACCGCCTAAAAGTATTTTGGCCCCCTCAACAGGATGGATGTCCATATGTCCGTCTGTTCCCAGCACCTTATTGGTTACCCAGTTTTCCGCTCCGGAGCCATCGAATGCATAACGCGCATGGTTGTAATTTTCCATGTTCGTGTAATGGCCTTTGATGTCATAACCAAACCATTCCATCGGGTTGCCCTTGACATTGAGGACAAGGCGACCGTCCTTGTCGCGGCTGTGATCCAGCAGGGATGCGGATTCACTGTTATAAAACTTTTCCGAGCCGACATAATAATCCATCGTTCCCCTGGGCGGTACGACTCCGGGCGCGCCATACTTTCTGTCGATGTAATCACCGTAGAGACTGATATTAATCGTTTCTTTCTTGTCCAGTAAAAGTTTCAGGGACACATCGTTTTGCCGAAGCCAGCTGTTGTCCCTGAAGCCGTCCGTTTCCATTCTGCCGGCCGTCAGATAATATCCAAAGTCGCCAACGACAAACATCCCGTTTTCCGCAGCTATTCGATAGGTGTTTTGCGTGCCGTAACCGGCGCCAATCTTCAGAGCCATTTTATCCTTTTTGGGCGCCTTAGTGATGATATTGACCGTTCCAGCCATTGCCCCTGATCCGTAAAGAAGAGAACCGGAACCTTTGACTATTTCAATCCGCTCAATGCTGTCGATGGGAATCTTTCCGACATCCGCAACGCCTAATGACGGGGAACCGACATTGACCCCGTTGACAAGCACTTGGGTCGCGTTACCCCGCATCCCGCGAATATGGATCTCCTGGGAGGCCCCGCCGTAATTGCCGTAGGTCTGCCAATCTATGCCCGGCTCATTCGCCAGCAGCTCCCCGATGCTTTTCGCGCCGGACGCCTGAATATCCTTTTTATCTTTGATAATAACGGCATTGGGAATGTCTTTTCGCTTCTCCGGAACTTTCGTGGCGGTTACAATGACCGCATCCATTCGTATCGCATCATCCGGAGAACCACCCTCCGGCGCCGAAAACGAAAAACGGACTGAACCCATGACTAAAAGGAATAAAACAAGAATGACAACTGATTTTGGAACGTGCTTCATGGAACTTTTCCTTTCCCCCTCGGGATAAAAGAAAGCAGATGGAATTGTCCATAAAGTCTCCTGGCTTGCGGCAGCCTACTCTCCACGCCTTCCCGACATTTTAATGTCCGTGGCCTTTTGTGGATTTCGTTCCGCTTACAGTTGCGGGGCAGCGCCGGACTCTCACCGGCTTCCTTTTTTGGACAACCTTTTTCAGGTAAACAATGTCACGCGGGGCAACCCGTTATGAGGATTCGAATCGATCCCCACGTCAACATCATAAACCTCCTTGATGTTTTTCGCGGTCAGAACATCCGCTGAAGTGCCTATAGCATATTTTTTCCCGTTGTAAAGCAAAAGAATGGCATCGGCGTTCTGGGCAGCCAGATTGACGTCATGGGTGACAAAAACAACCGTCAGATGCTGAACGCGGCTAAGCTCGCGCAGCATCGACAGAAATTGCGCCTGGTGCTTCAAATCCAGAAAAACGGTGCTCTCGTCCAGGAGCAGAACTTTCGGCTCCTGCGCCAGGGCCCGCGCAATCAGCACCCGCTGACGCTCCCCGGCGGAAAGCTCGTTGAAACGCCGGTGCGCATACGCCAGGCAATCGGTTTTTGCCATGGCCTCGCGGACAATCCGGAAATCTTTTTTACCTTCAAACGCGATGGAACCCAGATGGGGAAAACGTCCCATCAGAACGATTTCTTCCGCAAAAAACGGGAAAACAGCCGGCGATTCCTGGGGAACCATCGCCATGGTCCGGGCAATCTCCCGGCGGGTCCACCGGCGTGTGTCCCTGCCGTCGAGAAGCATCTGCCCCTGATCGGGAAAGAGCGTGGCATTGAGCATTTTCAGCAGCGTGGTCTTGCCGGAGCCGTTGGGCCCGATCACCGCGAGAATCCGCGCCGCGTCCAGGGCAAAGGACACACCGTCCAAAACAGGCCGGTCCGTGTAGCGAAAGGATATATTCCGCGCGTCAAGGATCGGCATTATCCGCGCCCCTTTCTTCTCATCAGAAAAATAAAATAGGGGGCACCGCAAAGGGCGGTGATCACACCGACCGGCAGTTCCGCGGGCGCAATCATCGTCCGCGCCAGCGTGTCGGCAACGACCAGGAAGGAAGCGCCGAAAAGCGCTGCGGCGGGCAAAAGCAGCCTGTGATCGGAGCCGAACACCAGGCGCATCATGTGCGGAACCATGATGCCGACAAAACCAATGATGCCCGCCAGCGATACGGCCACCGCCGTGACAAGCGATGTCACACCGAGCAGGATGTATTTTGTGGCCCGGACATTGACGCCCATCTGCAGAGCCGTTTCCTCGCCCTGCACCATCAGGTTGAGCTTGCGCGCCTGCGCATAAAGAATGCCAAACCCAAAAAGCAGGCACAGAGCCGCCAGAAGGATTTCTTTTCCATCGGCGCCCGACAGATCGCCCATCAGCCAGAAGGTAATGCTGTGCAGTTCCATGCTGTTGACGACGGACAGGGCAAAGAGAATCGCGGCGGAAAAAAAAGCGTTGACCACGACGCCGGCCAAAAGCAGCGAGTTGTCCAGCAGGAGCCCCCGCGATCCCCCGGCCACGACAAACACCAGAAAAACGGTGGCCAGCGCGCCGCAAAAAGCAAGAAACGGCACGCCCAGGCAAAAGGCGCCCGCGCCCAGCACAATCCCGATAATCGCCCCCAGCGCCGATCCGCCGGAAATGCCCAGCACATAGGGATCGGCCAGCGGATTGCGCAAGAGCGCCTGAAAAACCACGCCGCCTGACGACAAAGACGCACCGACGATGCCGGCAAACAATATCCGCGGCAGCCGCACATTCAGTAAAATGATCTGCTCCTCAGACGGAGAGGAGGGAGAAACGCCAAGCGCACCTGCGACGGCCGCCAGCAGATCCTTGGCGGGAATCGCAACGACGCCGATGCAAAGCGACGCCAGACAAACGGTTGCGAACAAAGCAAATAACAGCGCGCTGATACTCAGAACTCTCGATAACGTAACCCGGCGGTAAATAGACAGGTCCTCCAAAAAAATTTTCCGCCCCCTGAAGGGCCGGACGAAGGGGTGGAGTTTTTCAACTTTTACTTCTTGACAAAATCCGTTATCTCTTTCCACAAGGAGGCATCCGCGTAATACGGCCAGTCGTTGTGTCCAGCGTTCGGGATCACCCACATGCGCTTTCTGCCTTCGGGCAAGCTTTGGTAGAGTTGATGCGCGTGCCGGATGGGAAGAATTTCATCGTGCTCCGCGCCGACCACGGAAATATTTCGGGGGAAATTTTTCAGATTTTCAATGCTGTCATACCGGTCGGTAAGGACCAGCTTCACCGGCAGAAAGGGAAAGAGCGACTTGGCCACGGACGCCAGCGTGTCCCACGGCGTAATCAAAATGAGCCCGGCAAGCGGCACGGATGTCTGTCGGGCGACGGCGGCGGCTACACCACAGCCCAGCGATTCCCCCAGAAGATAAACCGGCTCTCCGTAGTCTTCGTGGGCAAGGCGAAGTGTCTCCAGGCCGTCGGCGACGAAAGACTTTTCGCCCACCTTGCCCGGACGGCCGCCATACAGCGGATACTCGGCCAGAATGACCCGGAAACCGAGGTTCCCCAGCGGTTCCAGATAAAAACCGCGGTCAAAAGCCGTTCCGCCGTTGCCGTGAAACAAAACGATCGTTCCGGA